>JAYEOH010000072.1:0-17342 GCA_034722775.1 Campylobacterota bacterium
TTTGATGAGCAGACGAGAAAATTTCTGGGAGTGACAGAGGGATTGATTCGTATATCAATCGGACTGGAAGATCCTCAGGTATTGGCAAAAGACTTTATTCAGGCGGCTACTTAAGCGGACACTTGTGCTATAATCCCGTCAGAATACCAAAGATTGGAGTTTTTTGATGATTTAGCTCGTTCCATATCTCCCGATATGGAACGAGTAAAAGACGAATGAGTACTATGTGCGTTGTGTACGAGGCAGACAATAGCCTACGCGGTAGCGTAGGTTGATTTGGTTTTTTGATGCCTTTTTTATTATAGTAGTATATTACTATCAAATTATGATATAATAGTATTAAAATACTATTTGGAGAAATTATGCTGGAAGAACTGTTTCAACTAAGTCAGAGCTATAGGACTAATTACCAACAGGAGTATATGCGTTACTTCCTCAAAAAAGAGTCTCTGTCCAATCGCTTCTCCATCATCTCAGGTCAACGAGGCATAGGAAAGACCACAGCTATCATACAGTACATCACTCAGCACTATCCCGACCTTTATACTACTAAAGCACTCTATGTTCAGGCAGACCACTTTGTTTTGGGAAATCATACGCTCTACGAGATCGCCGATATGTTTGTCAAGATGGGTGGGGAGTTGCTTTGTATAGATGAGATCCACAAATATCCAAACTGGTCAAAAGAGTTAAAGAGCATCAATGATACCTTTAGAGAGTTAAAACTCATCATCTCAGGAAGCTCTGCTCTTGAGATTCATAAGGGAAGCCACGACTTAAGCAGGCGTGCTTTGGTTTATAAAATGAAAGGAATGAGCTTTCGTGAGTTTATAGAGCTGAAGCTTGGTATGCTGCTTGAGAGTTATAGCTTAGATGAGATACTTTCGGAGCATCAGCCTATCTCTCAGGATATCATCGATGCATTGGCAGTAAAACAGGAGAAGATCCTTCCGCTCTTCAAGGAGTATCTGGAGGTCGGTTACTACCCTTACTATTTTGAATACAACAATAAAGAGCAGTTCGCTATGGCATTGGAACAAAATATACATACGACCATAGAGAATGATCTTCTGGCTATTTACCCATCTTTGACTGGTAACAGCATCAAGAAGCTAAAATCTCTGCTTAAAGTTATCTCTGCATCTGTTCCTTTTACGCCAGATATGAAAAAGCTAAAAAATATCATTGGTGTAGGGGATGAGAGGACACTTAAAAATTACCTCAAATACTTGGAAGATGCAGGACTCATCAAGATGCTTATGAAAAGCTCAAAAGGTTTGGGAAGCATCGAAAAACCTGAAAAGATCTACTTGGATAATACCAATCTGCTTTTCACCACCAAAGCAGATGTGGGGACAATAAGAGAAACATTTTTTATGAGTCAGTTAAGTAAGGATCATGAGGTGATCGCCCCCAAATTTGGTGATTATTTGGTGGGTGAAAAATTTACTTTTGAAGTAGGCGGTAAAAACAAAAGCTATAAACAGATCAAAGATATAGAAGAGAGTTTCATTGCCGCTGATGAGATAGAGATAGGGTTTGGCAACAAGATACCACTTTGGTTGTTTGGATTTTTATATTAGGAGAGGAATGAAATGTTTAGAACTATACTATTGGGTTTTTTGGTCTTTTCCGTGACCCAAACGATGCTACCAACTACAAGCTATGCGATGAGCTTAGATGACGACGAAGAGGACGCAGAAGATGTAGCAGACCTGCTTGAGCAAGCCAAAAGTGCAGGAAGCAGTGAGTCCTTTGGTGAGGCAGATGCATTGTTACAAAAGGCGAAGATGTATGGGGTAGAGGGCAGTGATGTGAGCGAAGCCCAAAGTTAGCTATAGGGGTAGGGAAGCAACCTCCCCTATAGGCAAAACACAAAAGGTTCCAGGTGATAATAATAGCACTGCCTAAAAAAGCTGCCTGCCTTCACCTTCATCAATATTTTCGGACATACATCCATATTCCTAAGGCGGGATCAAAACTCAACAAAAAACCCATTATCTTTGACGATCTTTGTGAGCTTGGGCAGATCATCCTTGGAGACGATAATCCTATAGCCGGATGCTTTGATCACCAACTCTTGAAGTTTTTTGTTTTCCATAAAGAGATTGAGGAGTTTTTTATCATTTTTGAGTTCGATGACTATCTGTCTGCTCTCTCGTTTGAGCATATTTGATCTGGCTGTTATCTCGTCGAAATAGTTGTCGTAGAGTGGAGGTACGGGCTTGCCGAAGAGGGTGTAGAACTTATCTATTTTGGCCTCCAGCATCTTGCCGGTTTTGCAATCTCTGAAGATCTTGCTGTAGTTCAAAATATATCGATTGCTGTCATATTTTTCTGTATAAGGCTCCAGTTTTGCTCTCATAATGGTATCATTTGCATCAATGGCAATGATAGGTTTATACTCATCAAACTTGACAGTTGATGCTTTTTGGACACTCTTTTTTGGAGTGTACTTTGCCTCAAAGCCAAAGACATATCTCCCCAGAGGAGTGAGTTTGACATACTTCAGTCCATCCCACATGGAGATATAAGCTTTGCCTTTGGCTTTGACGGGATGGGGTGAAACGGGATCATCATATTTTAACTCCAGGACTCCCAGAGCACCTAGATAAAAGAAGACTCCTTTAAGCATGGGCTCAAAAATAATTTGATTATAGTAGTCATCTTCAGCATAGATTCTGTCATCCCCGTAGTGATATTCTTTGGCGTTAACATTCATATAGTATTGTTTGGTTGCATAGTGTGACTCCAAATCAATACGAAAATCCCTATAGTTGCAATAGCGAATGATACTGTCGAAATCAACCCAGCCATCTTTGGGTAAAGAGTCGATAAGTAATTGAACGGTATTAAACAGATCCATCTGTCCATCACTATATTTCCCAAATCTTACTTTTCTTATATGGCTCAAAAATAGTCTTGATATCGTGTAATTAAATGCATCGTTGAGCTGCATGTTTATAAATTTGCGTAATGTCTCCAGGGGAGCTTTTTTAAAGGAGTGATTTTCCCAGTAATAAAATGAAAAACTGCGCGTCAGCATATCGATACTCAAGTTATTCATACTTTTGGCAGGATAAAATTCATCGTGCGGTGTTGTGGATTTGAGGATATTGAGTGTCTGTGCCAAAGGCTTCTCTCCATTTTTGCCAAACTTCACAAGATTGGCTTTGAGCATCTCTTCGATAGTGCTGATCACACCCAGAATATTGCTCTCGTTGCTATAAGCGTATTGCGTCTCTTCTATCGTCTCTGCTTTGCTGAGCTCAAAATCATCAGGCAGCGGATGGATGAGCTTGAGGATGGGTCGAACTCTTTCATGAATATAGAGTACTTTGTTGCTCCAGTAGCCGGTCTTGTAGATCAAACTATAAGCGCCGCTCAATCTCTCATCATTATATCCCGTATACTTTGCATTGCCGAAATTAAGCCCAAATCTACTCTCTGCCTCTTCTACGTCGATCTCTTTCTGCTTCCATAGCAGAGTATAATAGAGTTCTTTGGATTCAGGTGTGGCGCAGAGCTCATTGTAAAACTTTGTCTTATAGTCACTATCATGTATGAGTTTTGTGAGTAGATTGATCATATCCATTTTGTTTTTTCGGGGTTGCGGATACTTGCTGTGACTGATGAGTCCCTTTTGATAACCTGTGATGGTCTGCAGCTGTACCATTGTCGCAATATTCAGGATATTAAACAGATCATCCTTGGAGAGTTTCAGCCATTTCATCACAAGATCACCCCATACTCTTTCAATACTTTTTTGACATAGTTCAAGTTCTCTTTGAGTACCACGATATGAAATTTATCTGCTTTGAGTATCTTCTCTTGCAGTTTGGGGTTGGAGGTGATGATGCGGAGTATCTCTTTGGGGTTGCTGATCTCTATCAGTATTGCACTGCGATTTACAACTTTTAACGAGCCAATACGCCTGTCGATTGTCTCAAAAAATTTTTGCCAATTTGGATGTAAAGTATCGCATTTTGACAAAAACTGATCTTTGAGTGATTCATAGTTTTTGGCAGAAGTGATAGAGTTCATAAATATTTTAATACTGGTATGGTATCTGTTTTCAGCTGTTTTATCAGCAATGCTTGAGAGAAAAACATCGGACAGACTACCGGAGTGATCTACTTTTATCTCATAAGTATAAGGACTCAGCGTCAGCTTGAAATCATTTTTGCCGGAAAAATTTTTCTCAATATCGAGTACATATTTACCCAAGTCGGTGAGTTTGGCATACTCTATGGCAGAGAAAGGAGAGTTGTAGAGGTTATCCAAAAGATCCAACTCCTCTTCGATAAAACTCTCTTCAGGGGTTTTGGCGATCTCAAACAGTCCAAATCTATGGGCTATGCCGATAAAGCTTTTAATAAAGTATCGTACCACTATTTTTAAATGTTCCAATCTATTATAATGGTTGTTATGACGATAATAGTTTGAGTCAAAACAGTAGCAGGTTGGATTATCATTGGTGATCTGCTTAAGTGTTTTCTTATTGAGAGGTATCTGATCTGTAATATAATCGATACTAATCCACTGATCATGTGCCATCTTTTTAACTATTTCGAGTATAGAGAGCCGAAGAGCAGATATGAATTTGGCATGTACGGCCTGTATTCGAAATATAAAAAAGGTAAATTCGTACTGCACAGTTCTCTTTATATGCTTCTCAAAAAGTGTTTTTATGAGCATCCCGTCATCTTGCGAAATAGCACTATCGTATACTTTGGTGGGAAGCAGTGCCTGTTGAGAAGAGAGATAGTCTATCTCCATAAGAAAGTTAAGCAGCCAGATATAATAGGTACTCTCAACAGGCAAGTTCTCCTTCATGAGTTTGTCGCTCCTGACAGCCAAAGCTTTTTTTTGTGTGATTTTTATCTTGCCGTCTTTTGATAACTGATAGATGATGCGAACAGTAGTGACAATATCTTCGGGTTCATAACTGAACAGCTTTTGAGAGAAATCGTTGTAACTTCTATCCAGCTTGTCTATTGTGACTTGATTGATCTCTCCTGCTGCAACTGCGATAGGTGGAGCAGGGCGAGGATTTTTCTCCTGAGCTTCCCCATGATCACTCTCTCCCAAAAAGCTTAAAAAATAGAGTTTTAACCCTTCGTCCATCTTCTCTTGATCGAGAAGAAGCTCAAGCCACCAAACATAGATATCTCTGCCATCCTTGCTTAGAGATACGATATCAAATTTAAACTTTTGTTTGACATCCGAACGAAGCGTACGACCACGGTAATTAACAATATATTTGAGAATTTCTTGCTCTTTGGGTTTAAGATTTTTAAAGAAATCTTCCAACAAGGTATCGCTTGCCATAGCCTCAGGTATGATATCGAGCGCCAAATCATTTTTACTGGCACCATAATAAAAATTGATACCATATTTGCTCGCAAGTGTGCTAAGTACACCAATATTAAAGGTTAAATATTTGCTATAAGCTATCTCTATAGGCTCATCTTCTTCATAAAACATATTCATCTCATCACCCCAATATATAATCCAGATCTGCAGCAGTCAACTGCTTGAGCCCGCCTTCATCACCGCTGATGATCATATCTGTCATATCCTGTTTTTGTGTCTGAAGCTCCAGTATCTTCTCTTCGATGGTATCTTTGGTGATCATCTTGTAGCTGAAGACTTTGTTTTTCTGCCCCATTCTGTGGGTTCTGTCTACGGCCTGATTCTCTGCCGCCCTGTTCCACCATGGGTCAAAGATGAAGACATAGTCCGCTTCGGTCAAATTGAGTCCTACACCGCCGACTTTGAGAGTCATCAGGAAGAGTTTGACGCCTTTATCGTTTTGAAATTTATCGACAAGTTTTTGTCTGTTGCGTGTGCTGCCCGTCATCATGAGGTGCTCATATCCCAGTTCATCCGCTTTGGCAGAGATGAGATCCAGAGAGCCCAGGAAGTTGGCAAAGATCAGTACTTTGTGACCGTTGAGGATGATATCTTCGAGCATCGCAAAGAGATTTTCTATCTTGGAAGAGGCGATATGATTTTCTGATTTGAGTTCAGGTGCGGAAGCGATCTGCCTCAAGTCATTAAAGGCTTGCAAAATCACAAAACGCGAACTCTGTATGCCGTTGGCTGCTATCTGTTGATCGAGCAGCTGCTTATAATAGTCTCTCTTTTCATTGTAGAATTTCTTGTGCGCTTCATCCATATCGACATAGATGACCTGCTCCTGTTTCGCCGGCAGCTCTTTGAGGACATCCTGCTTGAGTCTTCTCAGGAGAAAGGGTGTGATTTTGGCTTTGAGGAGATGCGCGACCTCTTCGTTGGCTTCGGCCTGTATCGGTATGGCAAAATCCCGCTTGAAGTTCATCACGCCGGAGAATATCCCCTCATTGATAAATCTAAAGAGTGAGTAGAGCTCAAAGAGTGAGTTCTCTATCGGTGTGCCGCTGAGGGCAAATTTATGTTTTCCATTGAGAAGCATCACTGCTTTGGAGATTTTGGACTCTATATTTTTGATATTTTGTGACTCATCCAGGATGATGGTGTCAAATTTGATCTTGCGAAGTTTCTCTATGTCGTTTCGGACAAGTGCATAGGTCGTGAGAACTATATGGTGCTCTTTGACTTTGTCAACATCTCTCTCGTTGGCGTAATAGAGATAAAAGGATAGATTTGGGTTAAACCTGCTTAGTTCATTTTGCCAATTGGTGAGAAGGCTTCGCGGCATCACGATAAGTGACGGGGTTTTGGTCTTGGGGTAGATACCGGAGAGCAGCGTTATCGCCTGGAGCGTTTTTCCCAGCCCCATATCATCGGCAAGACATCCGCCGAAGTTGTTGTCATAGAGATATTTTAGCCATCTGGCACCCTCTTTTTGGTAGTCTCTCAGTGTCACATCTGTGAGTTTGGGGAGTCTGCTTCTTGAGGATTTGAGCTTGTTAAAGCCTTCATAAAACTTCCTGCTGTCGCTGAAGACTTTCTGATCTTTCCGGGCGATGAGCTCTTCTATTTCAGGGAGGTCAAAAAAGGAGACTTTGATTTTGTCTTTCCCCTCTTTTTTGAATATTCGTTCAAGCTTGGAGATGTACGATTTGTCTACGATGGATTTGTCACCATTGGAGAGCGGAATAAAAGAGTGTTTTTTGTAGAGGTTTATCATATCGAAAACATCGAAGCTCTCATCCCCTATCGTCACGCTCACATCTCCTGCATCCAGAAAATCTATCTTCTCTTTGAATGCGATATTGAGTGATGGCGGTGCGGTGTTGTATTTGTAGGCTTTGAGCTTTTCACTTCCAAATAGCTCACATCTGGAGATGATGGTGTGGAGGTGACTGAGGATGAACTCTGTCGCTATCTCCTCTTCGATGATAAAGAGCCCGTCCTCTTCACTGAAGGTGGCGTTTTTTATCTTTCTATTGAGTGCGGTGAGGTATTTGAATATCATCCCATAGATTTCAAAGACTTCAGAGAAGTCACACTCATGGAAAGATATGGTTTTTTCCAGCTCATTAATGAGTACAATTTTTGTGATATTGAAATCATTGAAAAACTCCGGACTCAGCTTGCCCACCGTAGCAGAGGTGCGCAATATCAACTCATTGTCTGTCGTAATCTTTTCAAATATCACAGCCGGTTTGATATGGATCTGCTCCTCTTTTTGTTCTACGCTGTAGTCCTCATACGCTATCGTGATATTTTCAAAGTGCGTACCAAGTATCGTGAATAGCTCTTCAAGCTTCTCCTTCTCAACCATAGTATCAAAATTTTTGAGCTGATTGAAGTGATCCCCGACACTGTGTACCTGTTTGATACGGTCTCCTGTCAATACATAGCCGGGTGTCAAAAATCTAAACGATTTATCTCCGTCAAGCTCCGACGAGACAACAAATTTATCAGATTTGATATCTTTTTCTACAGTCAATACGACATCATATACATCCGTGTCAAAGCTGATATCCAGACCATCACCCAAGACAAGCTTGTCACTCTGGCGCAGCAGCTCCAGAAGTCTTGGATACTTGTCCAGGTAGAGTTTGTTCCCTTCACTCTCCCAGGATATTTGAAAAAATTCATCCTCATTGCACTGGTCGATCAGTTGCAAAATCTCTCTGTCAAGTCCATTGTAAACCCTGAAGTCAAGCCCGCTGATAGGTTTGAATTTCATATCGCAAAGCTCCAGATATGCACCTATTTTATCAAAGTTTAGCTGGTAGTGAAAATTGCTTTTCTCTTTGGCTCGCGTAAGAAAGCTCTTCTCTTGTTTAAAAATGTCTAACATTGTGGTTTGCATCCTTCGTTTGTTGAGAGGTTTTTTGTCCGAGATTATAACATGTCCATAATAGTATCTTTCCATTTTTTATTATTTCTCAGCTATTTCAAGAATTCTATGGATTTGTTTGAGCAAGAGGTCAAAACCTCTCATTAACCAAGATTTGGCTAAAATCACAGGACTTAAATAGAGGATACTCACACATGACACAACCACTGCTTATCGAGATCGGTGTAGAAGAACTTCCTGCGATACCGCTGCTGAAAATAGTCAACAGTATGGAAAACTCCTGGAAAAAAATACTTGAATCTTATAAACTCGGTACAGATTTTGAGTTTATTTACACTCCTAGAAGATTGGTGTTGAAACACAAAGCAATGCCTGTCAAACAAGATGACAGTACTATCGAATTGATGGGGCCTCCCGTTGCTGCAGCTATAAAAGATGGAGAGATAACTAAAGCCGGAGAGGGCTTCGCTAGAAAATGTGCTGTGTCGTTTGATGCGTTAGACCGTTTTGATAATAATGGTCGCGAAGTTCTCTACTTTAAAAAAGAGGAAAAGGGCTTGTCGACTGTCGAACTTCTCGAAGAGATGATCAGTAAATGGATTGATGCGATGGCATTTGGAAAAATGATGCGCTGGGGGAGCAGAAGTGATGAGTTTATTCGTCCGGTGCGATGGCTTCAGGTCCGACTGGGTGAAGCGGCAGTGCCGGTTGAACTCTTTGGTGTGCAGAGTGGTACGCAAACATTTGTACATCGTATGGTGAACTTTGATCCTGTGGAGGTCAAAAGTATTGATGCCTATGATAGGGTATTGGAGGAGGGTGCGGTCACACTTTATCCGTCAGAACGGGAAGCAAATATTTTGGCACAGTTCGATGCATTGGAAGTAGAGGAGGGGGTCATCATCGAGAGGGATCGTGCATTGCTTGCAGAGATCGTGGCGATCACGGAAAACCCAAAGGCGTTGCTGGGAAGCTTTGATGAGAGCTTTTTGGAACTCCCCCCTGAAGTGATCATCACTTCGATGAAAGAGCATCAGCGCTATTTTGCTGTCTATGAGAGAAATGGTCTCTCCAATAAATTTGTTGTTGTCAGCAATGCCTTTACGGATGACTATAGCAAAGTAGTAGCAGGAAACGAGCGCGTCCTGAAGCCGAGACTGGCTGATGGAATGTTCTTCTACTACAATGACTTGAGAAAAGGGCTCTCTACGGATGGATTGGAGACTATTCAGTTTATGGATGGGCTGGGATCGCTGCAGGACAAGATCCTCAGAGAGAGTGATATTGCTATTCGCCTGCTCACCAGATATATCGATCAGGTTGAAAAAGAGACAGGTAAAAAGAGTGCAGAGCTTGAGAGATTGATGGATCGTGCAGTCAAATTGGCAAAAGCAGATCTCACTAGCGAAATGGTCTATGAGTTTACAGAACTTCAGGGGTTGATGGGCTACTATTACGCCAAGGCTCTTGGAGAAGATCCATTGGTTTATATGGCAATCAAAGAGCAGTATATGCCGGTAGGTGAGGGGGCAGAGCTGCCCTCATCGATCTTCTCCTCTATTGTGGCGATGTCGATCAAGTTGGATACACTGCTGGGACTCTTCAGTGTGGGCAAAATCCCTACCGGGTCCAAAGACCCGTTTGCGTTGAGACGAGCGGTAAATGGTATCATCCGTATCGTGACGACTTATGATCTCTCTTTTGAAATAGAAGAAGTGCTTGACCTTCTCAAGGAGAGATATGCAGCATTCGACTTGTCAAAATTGGAAGCGTTTATCATTGAGAGAATCTACAAATCACTCGATGCCAACCCCTCGGTTATTGCAGCTGTGCTTGCCTCCGGAGAGAGAGATATCAACGAAATAGCCAAGAAGGTTGCCGCCTTGGGTAAAATTGTCTCGAGTAAAGAGTTCAAGGAGCAGTTCAGTACCTTCAAGCGTGTCGCCAATATCACCAAGGATGTCGATTTGAACACTGCTCTGGATATTGATGTGACACTCTTTAGTGAAGATGCCGAGGTGACCCTGTATAATGCTTATGAGAGAGTTGCCAATCAGTCCTATGATGACTATCAGAGCCGCTTGGAAGCCCTGTTCGGCTTGAAGCCGGAGCTTGATAGCTATTTTGATAATGTGATGGTCAATGTCGAAGATGAAACAGTGCAGAGAAATAGGCAAAATATGATCGCTTCTGTCTATAAGACCTTTAGAGATGTGGCAGATATAAAAGAGATTTCGATCTAGCCGTATGAAAAGACCCTATGACAGCATCGTTATCGGTGCCGGTATTGCCGGAGCATCGGTCGCCTATTTTCTCCGTCAAAAAGGGCAGAAAGTCCTGGTAATGGACAAAAAAGGAGTTGCCAAAGGGGGATCAGGGGCCGCAGGAGCTTTCGTCTCACCCAAGATAGGCAAGGGTTCTCCGCTGCAGCAGCTTACCAATGAAGCTTTCACTTATGCCAAAGATTTTTACCTTCAAAACTTTCCTGAATGTTACCATCAAACCGGTGTGGTTCGCATCCCCAAAGATGAACTTGACGCAGAAAAATTTACAAGCTATGAAGAGTTCAATACTAATAAATATGAAAAGATTTCATCTGAACTTTTAAGCAAAAAAGGAGTTCATACCCCTTTTGAGAGCTTCTATTTTGAAGAGGCTGGCGTGTGTGATGCAGCGGCAGTTTGTGAAGCGCTTTTGAGCGGGATCGAGTGCTTGGAGCTAAATGTTTCCGAGATAACTTATGAGGCCGGTCTCTGGCAGGCAGGGGGGTATTTGTCAAGCAATATTGTGTTGGCGACAGGCTATGAAAATAACTTGTTCGATATGCGCTATATGGGTGTGCGAGGCACATGGGGAACGCGTGGTGATTTTGCTACTGGAATACAACTTGATGTAAGCATGCATCAATCTATGTCTGTCTCTTCGAGTTTCGATGGCGTGATCAAGCTGGGCGCAACACATGAGAAGCTTGTCAAAGATCCTGTGGAGTGCCGGGACGAACAAGCGCTTGGTTTGCAGAAGAGGGCGAAAGAGTTGGTTGATACATCTGACTTCAAGCTTCTTGAGACTTTTTGCGGCATGCGAGCAGGCTCAAAGGACTATTTTCCACTCCTGGGATCTGTGGTAGATGTACCCTATATGTTAAAAAAATATCCCAAAATCACACAGGGTAGTAAAATAAAAGAGCCTATAAAGAAGATATCGAATCTTTATGTTTGCAATGGTTTAGGGGGCAGGGGATTTGTTTTTGGCCCGCTGATGGGAAAAATGATGGCTGAGTCTATTATCGATGGTGAAGAGATCGATTCCCGTGTCGATGCCGACAGGCTCTTTTTGAAGTGGTGTCGCAGAGTTCTAGCGAGATAGTGCCTCTACTGTCACCACACAATCTCTCCCTTTTTCTTTGGCTTCATAGAGTGCAATATCGCTGGATTTCATGAGCTCAGACAGTGTTGATTTATGGCTCATATCCGAGGTGACACCAATGCTGACGGTGATAGGAATAGAGTGTGTTTCTGTTTCTATCTTGAGTTCTCCCACTAGATGACAGAGTTTGTCGGCCAATGCTTCTGCCTCTTCCGCGCTGATTCCCGGCATAAAGATGGCAAACTCTTCCCCTCCGATTCGTCCAAAAATGTCATCAGGACGCTTATGTTCGCTAATGGCTTTTGTGACTTCCTTGAGGACCAGGTCCCCTGCATCGTGACCATAAGTATCATTGACATTTTTAAAGTGGTCAAGATCCAGCATCATCAAAGCATAGGGAGTCATGGTATTTTTTGCGCCATAGATCTTGGATTCAGAAATATTAAAAAATTCGCGCCTATTGTAGATACCGGTTAAGCCATCGATACCGGCAAGTTTGTTGAGCAGGTCATGCCTCTGCTGCAGCTGTTGTTTTTCGCGTTCATTTTTTGAATGCTTATCTTCGCTCAATTTCTTGTAAGCTTCAATATTTTCCCCCTCTTTCTTGAGGCGATAACAGCGATGAAGCAATACAGATGTCGAAATAATTAACAGCTCCAGGAAGAGAGTGGCTTTCAATATAAGCAGTGTGAAGAGATTGGCGGGAAGTATACCTGCACTCCTCAAATATTCAATCTCAATTGCGATAAGCAGTGCTGACCATACCAGAAGATGAGATTTTTTACTTAGATTTTTGCCTGAAAATAGTATGTAGAGTGTACTCAATAGCAAGAAAAAGCTTGTGACAAAAGCAAGAGCAGCAATACTCAATATTGACATATTTCCGGAGGCAAAAGGAATTATAAGCATTGAACCAATATTCAGAATTGAAAAAAGAATCAGTACGCGATCAAGTGGTTTTGATATCTCTTTTGTGGCAAGCAGTCTGCGAGTAAAGAGTGTCATAAGAAACATAGATAAAGCGATACCCAGAGGAGTGGTCAGGGAGCTCAATGAGGGAGAGTCGGACCAGATAAACTTTTGAAGCCATCCGTCCATATCAAGAAGCAGGAGTACGGCAACAGTATGAAAATAGAGATAATATCGGAAACTTTTGTGCTGAGAGAAAGAGTAAATGAGCCATCCGTAAAGAAGTAAAAAAAACATGGCTCCATAATAAAATGCATTGCCGGCAATCCACGCGACAAGATAGCTTTTTGTGTCGAGACCGGGAAGCGACTCCAAGCCTATGAGAAAACCGGAGGGGTTAGCAAAATTGGAAAAAAGCAGTACCGGAAGAGATATTAATAATATAAACAAAAAAGAATACTTCATAGCCTGCACTGCTCTCCAACACTTTCCAGATACTGGTATTTTACCTTATTTTTTTAAATATACTGTTTACTCGGGTAAGAAAAAAGGATTCCAGTCCGTTTTTTCAGTAATATCCGGAAAGCCATCAAGTAGTTCCTGTGGTTGGAACTTGGGTTTGTAGGCAAACGCTTTACATCCGTCTACCCAGTAACCAAGATATATCCATTCCAGGTCCAGGATGTCTGCAAGATTTATTTGATAAAGGAGTGAGTAGGTGCCCAAAGAGAGTTTCGCATAATCAGGGTCGTAGTAGAAGTATATAGATGAGATACCGTCATCAAGCACATCTATTAGATCGACACCGATCAATTTGTCATCTTTGATATAGAGAACCTCTTTGCCAAAATCTTGTGCCCCATCAACAAAATTTTCATGGTACTCTCTCTGGGAAATTTCACGAAAGCTCCAGTCATCTTTATTGTGTTTGTGTGCATGATATTTATTGTAGAGGTTGATATGTGCTCTGGTCAGTGTCGGTTTCTGTACGATGATCTGGGTCTCTTTGTTACGCCTGATAGCCCGGCGCTGCGACTTTGTATATTGATATTTATTAACATCAATTCGTAAACTTTTGCATTCGCTGCAGCCATTGCAGATGGGATGAAAGTAGTATTTTCCAAAACGCCTCCATCCCCGGCTGATCACTGCAGTAGCGAAAGTCTGGCTTGCATCTTGCACATATTTATATTTCATTCTCACTGATTTTCCCGGAAGGTAGGCACAGTCGTAATCGAGCATAGAGAAATCGGTTGATGGCGGATTGAGTAAATTATCTTTAGTGTTCATACTTGCGATTTTACCAAAATTAGATAAAATACAAAATTGAATATTATATTTTGGAGTGCTATGTTTCTCTATCAGCCTGCAAGCGGTTACCGCTACAACAGTGATTCCATTTTTTTGTATGATTTTGCCGCTTCATTTGAGCCCAAAAACAGGCTTTTGGATGTAGGGTGCGGAGTTGGTATTCTTTCTCTGCTTTTAAGTCGTGATTTTGCTCTCACAACTGCTATTGTTGACAAGCAGGAGAATATGCTGAGCTACGCCAGGCATAATTTTTTTCTAAATGGTCTCGAGGCAGAAGCATATCAGGGGGATTTTCTATCTTTTAAGAGTAGTGAAAAATATGATACGATCATCTCCAATCCTCCTTTTTATGATAGAGAAGTGACACAGAGTAAAGATAAACATTTGAATGCCGCCCGCTATGCTCACCATCTCCCATTCGTGCCATTTGCCAAAAAGGTAAAAACTCTTTTGAAGCCCAGAGGAAGGTTTGTGTTTTGCTATGATGCCAAGCAGATAGATAGAGTGCTGAGCAATCTAAAATTAAATAATATCAATCCGGAAGTTATCCGTTTTGTTCACCCTAAAATCGACAGAGAGTCAAAACTGGTGATGATCGCTGCGAGGATAAATTCTCGATCTATGACCAAAGTGATGCCTCCTTTGATCGTATTTGATGCCCAGAGTCGCTACCTTCCTGAAGCGAAGAGGGCTTTTGAGAGAGCCGGGACACATAGTGTCAGTGGTGAATGGGAGGATGAAATCGAAAAGGAGAAAGATTGGAGCCAGTCATAGAGCAGCAGCAGGGGTACAATTATCAATTCGATCCATCTGCCTGCACCGCTTGCGGAGGGCATTGCTGCACGGGTGAAAGCGGCTATATTTGGATAAAGTACCATGAAATGGAAGCAATTGCAGCATTTTTAGAACGAAGTATCGAAGATTTCGCTACAATATATATCAAAAAAGTCAAACACCGTTATAGTCTAATAGAGAGAAAGAGAGAACAGGAGGATGACTTTGCCTGTATTTTCTTTGATGATACGCTAAAGCGTTGCTCAATTTATCCGGTGCGTCCGCTGCAGTGTCGCACCTTTCCCTTTTGGGACCAATTTAAAAATGATATAAAAGAGGTACAAAAAGAGTGTCCTGGAATTATAGAAAAACAGCGATAGTACTGACTCTGCTCTTGTCAACAGCGCATCTCTCTGCCGCATCCAAGTTGGCAGCCAACCAAGTTGACTTGACGCAGCAGTGTGCTGCACCAGAATGTATAGACGAAGAAGAATTTGTTATTATTGATGACCTGAGTGAAGATGAATGGATTGTCAGAGCGATATGGCTTGAGGAGAATAGTGCTTTTAAGCAGAGTGGCGAAATCTACAGCAAGCTCTATATAGCAACAGGAAAAAAAGAGTATCTCTTCAAGGAGGTGAGCAGCAGTATCTACAGCAAGACCAATCTGAGCGAAAGTTTGAAGAAACTCAAAAAATGGTCTGCCGAACATCCTGATGATCTCGCAGGAAGAAGATTGATGCTGGCGCTTTACATGAATATGAAATCATTTGACGAAGCGGCAACTATCGGTACTTACCTGCTGGAGCACTCTGATCATGATTCCGATCTGGAGCTTGCAGCTAATCCATATTTTTTCTCAGGACAGTATGAAAAAGGGGTAGAACTGCTAGCTAAACTCTATCGAAAAACAAAAAATGAAAAGATATTGATGAGAATTGCAGCAGTCGAAGCACAGTATCTGAATGACCCTCAAAAAGCAATACGGCTTCTGGAGACACACAGGCGCATAGAGGATGCTTCTGCTGATGTCTACAAGATGCTGATCGACCTCTATGTCAAAGAGGAGAAGATCGATAGTATTCTGGAGGTTTATAAGGCACTTTATGAGAAGTATCCGGACGAGGAGTATCTCGGTAAAATTATCGAAATATATGTCTATAACCGTGACTTTGACACTCTGATAGCATTTCTTGAATCCAATCACGCGAATGATGAGATCCTCTATGATCTCTATAAAAAAGAGGGTAAATTTGAGAAGGCAAAAAAACTCTCTGAGGCATTTTATCTTAAAGATAATAACCCCAAGTGGTTGGCAGAGAAGGCGATCCTGACTTATGAAGCAGCAGAGAACAAAAATGATCAAAATATGCTTGAAGAGATGATCTCTCTCTTTGATGAGGCACTTTCAAGGGGAGTGGATGACAGCATCTACCTCAACTACTATGGATATACGCTAATAGATAAAGAGATAGATATTGATAAGGGCATGGAGATTATCAGCAAAGCTCTGGAGCAGCAGCCTGATAACAGTTTCTATCTCGATTCACTGGCTTGGGGTCATTTCAAAAAAGGTGAATGTATGAAAGCCTACAAGATTATGAAAAAAGTGGTTGAACAAGAGGGATTGGAAGAGCCGGAGATCAAGGAGCACTGGGAGAAGATCCAGAAGTGTCAGAAGCCTGTGATTGTGGGTGCAAGATAGGGCTGTTTATTGACCCGGATAACAAAGAATAGAGAAAAAGGAAGCAAGTATGGCAAAAATATTGGATGAGATCATCAAGAGGACCAGAGAGGATTTAGAAAAGCGAAAAAAGGAGTATCCTGTAGATTGGCTGGGCCGATCTTTGAGTTTCAATCCTTTTATACCCAAGGATGTGCAGAGTGCCTTGCGTTCGACCGAAGAGAATCCTTATCGCATTATTGCCGAAGTCAAAAAAGCCAGCCCCAGCAAAGGAGTGATCCGTGAAGATTTTGATCCGGTACTTATTGCGCAGCAATATACTGAAGGAGGTGCCGACGCACTCTCTATTCTGACAGAACCTCACTTCTTTCAGGGGAGTATGGATTACCTGGGAATGATCCGCCGTTATGTCTCTGTGCCGCTACTGAGAAAAGATTTTATTATTGACAAATACCAATTGGTAGAAGCATTGGCTTTTGGAGCAGATTTTGTGCTTTTGATCGCCAAAGCACTGAGCAGGAAAGAGCTCAAAGAGCTTTACAATTATGCCTTGCATCTCGGACTTGAAGTACTTGTCGAAGTGCATGACAAAACTGACTTGGTCAAAGCAATGTTTGCCGGAGCAAACATCATTGGGATAAACCACCGAAACCTTGAAACCTTTGAGATGGATATGAGTCTAAGTGAAAAGCTGGTCCCCCTGATTCCCAATGGTAAAATTATCGTAGCCGAGAGCGGTATCAATGATCACGAGACAGTCGTGGAGTTGGGCAAGATCGGAGCAGATGCATTTTTGGTTGGAGAACACTTTATGCGCCAGGATGATGTGACAGGGGCTATTCGGGAAGTAAAGTACGGGAAGTAGGTTTTTGGGAACCTGGAACTTTGGCTTTTCTGGTTCCACCTCTCCTGAGCTATAAGGGTCAGGTGATGCTAATGCTACTATAATTTTTCTTATGCTATACTCCTAAAGGTAAAGGAGAGTAGATGCCAAGAAAACCACGCATAGAGATAGCAGGCTACTACCACATCATCAACAGA
>JAYEOH010000073.1:0-3726 GCA_034722775.1 Campylobacterota bacterium
CAGGAAGATCGCAGTGAAATTGTAGAGCTTTCAAAATACAACGATGACCAGGCGGGCGCCTATATGGAGCGTGAATTTCTTTCGGCTCAGATGGGTGATACGGTTGCCGATGTCAAGGAGTCAGTAAGAAGGTTCAGGAGAGAAGAGCCCGCGACTCCTATCATTAAACTTTTCGTGATCGACAGCAAAAACAAACTGTTGGGGTCTATTCATTTTAGTGACTTGATCCTTTTTGATGATGATGCAACTATAGAAGAGGCTATCGCCAGTCTTGGCTACAGGCCGCCCCTGAGTATCCGACCTGTCTCTCCCGTCAATGAAGTGGTGCGACTCTTTGAGGAGTATGATCTCAATATTGTTGCCGTTGTCAATAGCGCCGGAAAGCTAATCGGACGGATCGTCTATGATGATATCTACGATATGATCCGTCATATCGAGATGGATCAGGCGTATGCACTTGCAGGAGTCAAAGAAGAGTCAGAAGAGGGGAGCCTGAAGGGTGCCGCGAAGCAGCGTCTTGTCTGGCTGCTTGTCAATCTCTTTACTGTCCTGGCAGCCTCTTTGGTTATCGCCCAATTTGACGAAATCATTATCACCTATGTAGCACTGGCTGCCCTTTTGCCTCTAGTCGCTGCCCTGGGCGGCAATGCGGGTATGCAGGCATTGACTGTCACGATACGCAAGCTGGCACTGGGCGAGGTCGAATACTCCAACACGATCAAAACATTGAAACGGGAAGCTCTTATTGTGCTCTTCAACGGTATGGCAGTGGCTGCTGTCTCCAGTGTGATTGTCTATGTGTGGTTCGGTGACCCAAGACTGAGTGCCATTGTGGCAATGGCTCTGTTGTTTACGATTCTCATTGCAGGAGTTGCCGGTACGCTCATCCCCTTGGGACTCAACAAGGCGGGCATTGATCCAGCCGTTGCCTCTTCAGTTTTTCTGACGACCACCACAGATATTTTGGGTTTTTTCATTTTCCTTATGATGGCAGATACATTTTTGTGATCATAGCGTTATGTAATCCATTTGTTATCTTTATGTTCTATAATAGATGAATTGTCAACCGAGTCACAAAAGTGCCCATCAATGCCGTTAAGTCAACAAGTATTTCCGCACCAGGAGTAGGGACTTTAGTCCCGTTTTTTTATGGGACTGAAGTCCCTACTCCATAAAAAAAGATTTACTCTTAGCTTAATAGTGTTGAAGGTACCCAATAAAGGAAAGTAAACAATGTTAAACAAAAAAATAATGGAATCAGCCTTGAGAGAAGTTCAAGAGTTGCGCATGGATATTCTTGAGGCGCGTAAAGAAGCAGACCCCTCGCACCCGCGATATCAGAGTCTGCTCAACCTGAGACACTACAGGATACTGCGCAGTCAAAACCGCACGAAGCTGCAGGAGAAGCTTTTTTTGATGTCTCTCTCTTCTTTGGGGCGCTCTTATGATCATGTGGCAGCGAGCCTGGATACGCTTTACGACCAAATGATCAGTTCTTTGGGCGGAGAGATGCTCTCTCCTGAAGAGATGGCAGGATTTCATCATGTCAGTATCTCTGAGGCGATCGAGCTTGCTTCGCATAACAGTTTTACACTTTTTGGCGGCAAGCCAAGTGCAAGACTCAGCAAACAGAAGACGACAGTGATGGTGACGCTTCCCTCTTATGCCGCTGAGAACGACGGCTCATTGATTCGTGGGCTTGCCAAAGCAGGCGTCAGAGTCTTTCGTATCAATGCAGCCCATGACTCTGCTGAGGTTTGGCAGGCTATGGCAGATGTGATCGCGGATATCAACCAGGGGCGTCACGAAGAGAAAAAGTTGAAAATATTTATCGACCTGGCAGGTCCGAAGATCCGAACAGGAAAGATAAAAAGAGTTGATCTTCCTGTTTTAGTGGGCAGCAACAAGAGTGAAAAAGAGGTGATACTCTATCCGGAAAAGGGTGCAACAGCACCCCAGAAAACAGATATTATCACGCAGAAAAAAATGCCTGCAACACTCTGTGTAGAGAAAAAGTTCTATAAAAGACTTAAAACAGGAGATGCGATCAAGGTTCGGGATGCGAATGGCAAAAAAGCAAAGATCACATTGACGAATATAACAAAAAACAGTGCCAGAGGCACCATTGACAAAAAGGTTCTTTTGGATAAGGACTCTATGCTCCGACAAAAGGATGCAAAAAGTTACCTCCTGAATATCGAGAGACAGATAGAGCAAATTCGTCTTTTTATCAATGATTATTTGATCATTACGGAAGAGAAAATTCTTGGTCATTCAACAGTTACAGATTCCGACAACAAAGTACTCAAGTCAGCTACAATCAGCTGCAGCCTCAAAGGTATGGCATCTTTTGTTGCGATTGGGGACAAAGTATTCATCGATGATGGGAAAATCGGTCTGGAAGTTTTGGAGAAGACGAAACAGTCGATCATTTGCCGAGTGACGCATGCCAAAGTCAATGGCACACTGATAAAAGAGGAGAAGGGGATCAATTTTCCTGATTCGGAACTTAAAATAGCTGCTTTGACGAAAGCAGATCGTCAAAATATACTTTCGGTGATCGATTTTGCCGATAGTTTCAGTCTCTCTTTTTGCCAAAAGAAAGAAGATGTTCGGGAACTTCGGGAACTTCTGCGCGAGCATCGCAGGGATGATGCAGGCATTGTCGCGAAGATCGAAACAAAAAATGCTGTCAGCAATATGCCGGAAATTCTCGAAGAGCTTCTGGTCTGCAAAAACAGCGGCGTGATGATCGCACGGGGAGACTTGGCTATCGAAGTAGGATTTATCAATATGTCATTCATACAGGAGGAGCTTCTTGATATCTGCAGTGCCGCTCATATGCCGGTCATCTGGGCAACACAGGTGCTGGAGAGTCAAATGAAAACCAATCTGCCCAGCCGGGCTGAGATATCCGATGCAGCACTATCCGGCCGTGCCGAGTGTGTGATGCTGAACAAAGGACCCTTTGCTATCGATACTATCGATATTCTCAGACAGATACTTCACGAGATGCATCAGCTCTTCAAGAAGAACCAGAAGCTGCTCAGCAAAGCGACACTCTGGTAAATGTTATAAAAATGTTATCATTTATATCTATGATGCCGTATCAGCCAAAATGGAGGCTCCCAATGAAAGAGATAACACACATACCCCACAAGAAGATAGAAAAACTTGCCAAGAGAGTTGCAAAAACTTTTTCACTAACACAAGAAGAGGCTATGGAGGTCATTTATGAAGAGATCTCCATGGTCGAATCTCTTTTTCTAGAGCATAAAAAAGTAAAAGCAGTGCATCAGCATTTTATAGATAAGATCAATTACACTTATGTTGTAGCGTAATAAAGCATCTCCAACAATAGATAGTGTAATCCCTTTGATTCAAGAGTCCTCTGCGATCAAATATTTTTTACGGGACTAAAGTCTCTGCTCCCAATATACAGACTTCCTGCATCCTGTAACCAAAATGTTTCCAAGCTGTTTTATACTTCTGCCAATCCAACCATTGGATAATTATTTCTCAAGGAAAAACAATGACAATGAAAAAAATTCTTGCCGCGGCGGTTATCGCTTCTGTGGCATTGACTACAGTGAATGCTGCTGATGAGCTCAAAGGCAGAGGGGCATCATTCCCGGGACCTGTTTATAAAGCATGGACATCCGAATACTATAAAGCAACAAGTGCACAGGTCAACTATACGCCGACAGGCTCCGGCGATGGTATCAA
>JAYEOH010000074.1:0-16609 GCA_034722775.1 Campylobacterota bacterium
GCACAGTCCACACTCTTTTTGATATCACGACCCTGCAGATCCATAAAGTCAGCCTGTATCACATAGACCTTTTTGGCATCGAGTGTCATAGTAAAACGCAGATATCCGGCAAAGAGTTTGCTCTTCTTGGTTTTCTTGCCTGGGTCATCTTTGTCATTTTCATAAATGTAGTACTCTATCTGTATTTTTTCATTAGAGTGAAGATCCGGCTGCTTGTGACCGGCTATGGCTTCTCTCACATTTTGGTCAACCTCTTCGATCTGAACATACTCAAACATAGTACTTTTCATAAACTTGGCTTTTTTGATACTGGAATCCAACTCATAGTTCCCGCTCTTGAGTGCTAACTTCGCTTTTTCCAAAAGATCTTCCTTGTAAACCTTTTCAAAAACCTTACACTCTTTTTGGCAAGCCAAGCGCATACTCCTCGCCCCTTTTTTATTCGTCTGCTGATAAATATCATTGCCTACAAAGTATATAACTCCAACAATGAAAGCATAATAAACATATTTCATCTATAATCCTTGATAATAACTATAATCATTTAACATTATAGTAGTGTTTGCTTAAAAAAGAATTAAAGTTCATTGCCGGAGAAGAGATACACATTTAGAGGTCACCTTCAATGCCATTAAGTTAAGCTTTTTTAGGACACTCGCACCCCGAGGGCATTTCCGTTGGGCAACTTGTTCGAGTTAATATACATCTTGAGTCTTTGCCTCGAACAAGTTCGAGGTTCCAGTTCTTAGCTTAATGGCAATGGAGGTCACCTTCAATACCATTTAGTGTACATAGATCCTGCAGCACCCTCGGGGTGCCAAGCAGCAACAAGTTCAAATAATATCAGGAGAGTTGGAGAGTAGCGACTGCAGAACCTGCTTAATCGTATTTGCTATAGAGATACTCAGCCAATTGAGTAGATTCGTTATCTGTCATGGCACCTTTTAGAGAGGGCATGAGACCAAAATCTTTGATAGCTTTTTTTCCATAAAGAGATTTTCTCTTATCGGGTGCATCGATATAATCTTTGACAAAAACGATGAATGCCTCTTTTGTTTTTGTTTCGGTTTTTAGTTTACTGATCACATCTTTGGCATAGGGTGCACCATATACATTAGTGGTTTCACCACCGGATTCATTGACACCGACTACGGTAGTGTGACAGCTTGCGCAGTGTTGGGTAAATAGTGCTTCATCTGCTTCTGCCAGTTGCAGTGATTTATCAGGGGTCTCGGAAGACGGCTTCTCTTCTGCTTTTGCATCTAAAGTTTCTTTGCCAAAATCACTGTAGAGATACTCAGCCAATTGAGTAGATTCGTTATCTGTCATGGCACCTTTTAGAGAGGGCATGAGACCAAAATCTTTGATAGCTTTTTTTCCATAAAGAGATTTTCTCTTATCGGGTGCATCGATATAATCTTTGACAAAAACGATGAATGCCTCTTTTGTTTTTGTTTCGGTTTTTAGTTTACTGATCACATCTTTGGCATAGGGTGCACCATATACATTAGTGGTTTCACCACCGGATTCATTGACACCGACTACGGTAGTGTGACAGCTTGCGCAGTGTTGGGTAAATAGTGCTTCTCCCGATTGAGCCAATAGAGTTGATGTAGCGAATAGTGTGGAAAGTATAACTTTTTTCATTTTCATCTTGTGAGCCTTTCAATAAATGTACTATAACTATATCATATTATTATTTTAATTATAATTATGTGGTATAGAATTCAAGGATCTCTTGTTCTTGGGACACTCATTCAAAACAACATTAAGTCACATTAATTGGCAAAATCCAGATAAAGTTATCCTATTTTTAGCTAAAATAGAGGTTATTATTACTAATCTCTTCAAAAACTCTACGAAGGAAAAATATGAACAAAATCACACAAATGCTGACACTGCAACAACAACTCAACGATGCCACCAATGGAGAGGGTTGGGAAAAAGGAGTTACCAAGAATGGAAAATTGATCGACTGGAAACGATGCAGCTATCTCGAATGTGCAGAACTTATAGAGTCTTACCCCTGGAAGCATTGGAAAAATATCGACGCAGAGCCTGATTATGATAATATCAAAATTGAAGCAGTCGATATCTGGCACTTTATCATGAGTCAAATGCTTCAGGATTACAAGATCTATGAAAAAGGTGATATTCAGACACTGGCAAAGGCTATTGAATCTCTTCCTGATTTCAGTGCTTTCACCACAACTGCAACGGCAACACAAAAAGACAGTTATGGGCAGATAGAAGTCGTAGAGAATTTGATGCGTACACTCTTTTGTGACGAGTCACCCGAGGCTTTGATGGAGGCATTCATCGAGGTTGCCATACAGTCAGGTCTCAACCTCAACACACTCTACCAACTCTATCTTGGCAAAAATATTCTCAATCAATTCAGGCAAGACCATGGATACAAAGAGGGAAGTTATATAAAAATATGGGGAAAAGAGGAAGATAATTTGGTGATGCAGCGTATTCTGGAGGAAAATCCGGATATATCGCCTGATGAACTCTATCTGGCACTGGAAAAAATATACCCGGCATCAGCATAGATCACAAGTTAAAGGTTTTAAGGAGCTTCAAAACTTGTTTGAGCTATTAAATTCCTCTGCTCATATCTTGATTTATCACCTGATTGCCCTCAATAAGAACTTCTGCAGCGATACGAATATTCATACTGTTGGTATAGCCGCACTCAGTACTGCAGGTCACAGTGCCGATCAAATAATATCTTCCCGATGGCACACCGTAGAACGCAAAAGAACCACTCTCATCGGATGCTGTAAATTTCAAATAGTTAAAGAGTCTGGAGTCTGCTTTCCCCATCTTGCTGCCTGCGATATAACTCTGCTCATACCACTGACGGGAGTAGCTTGTGACCGGATTGAGATAGAGTCTTGTTTTTCTGCCATAAATCTTTTTTCCATAGGCATCCTGGAGGTAGATATTTCCCTGGATCGTCCCCTTGCCCGTGCGTGCCAGAGCAGCATATTCTCCTGCAGGAAAAGCGATACGCTGCACTATCTGTGATGAGGACTGCATCTGATCGCCGCTTGTAACATTTTTGTCAAGATCAGAAACATCCACATTGTCATTTTCATCCATATCGACATTGGTATTCTCGGCCCAGAGATTTGCATTCGTTTGCTTACTGACCTGAGTTTTGGGAGCTTTTGGCTGCGCTACACAGGCGGTAAATAAAAAAAGTACCAATGAGAGTGTTGTAGCAGTAAGAAGATATCTGAACATGGTTGCCCTTTAAAATTTTTATCGCACTATTATAGCCTGTTAAATTGAGATTTTGGTGTTTATGGTGTCACTTATTTACCCAGACAAAACTCTCCAAACATCTTATCAAGTATCTCTTCGCTGTCGTAAGGTTTTGAGATGGATGATATCCATTTGACTGCATCCTGCAAATAGTAGGAAAAAAACTCCAATTCACCATTCTTGAGGGGCTTCTTTGCATTTTCTATTGCTTCTCCTGCCTGTTTGACGGCCTCTATCTGGCGAGCCGATATCAACATCAGCTCTTCGCCTTCACCTACACTATCGAGAAGCCTTGTCAAACGATCAGTTAAGCGTTCGAATCCCATCTTTGCGCTCACATCTATAGGATCAAATTCTTGCAGAAGAGCGTTGTCGAACTGGCAAGGCAGATCACTTTTGTTGATAGCGGCGATCAGGTGCTTGCCCCGAATCCGCTCAAGAAGAGAGATGACTTTCTGATCTTCAGCATCAAAGGGTTGGCTTCCGTCAAAGAGTGCGATCACCATATCTGCATCTTCCAGTGACTCCATAGACCTCTCAATTCCAATCTTTTCAATTGCATCACGAGCCTCTCTGATCCCTGCCGTATCCACCAACCTGATAATATGTGATCCTATACGCACCTGCTCTTCGATCGTGTCCCTGGTCGTCCCGGCAATATCGCTGACGATTGCCCGCTCATAACTCAGAAGTGCATTGAGCAGAGAACTCTTGCCCACATTGGGCTTTCCGATGATCGCCACCTTGAACCCTTCGATCAAGCCTCTTCTTCTGTGGCTTGTCTCTACGATCTGATACATCTGGCTGCTGAGATCTGTAAGTTGGTGCATCATACTATCAGCAATATCTTCAGGAATATCTTCCTCTGCATAGTCGATCAGCACTTCAGAATAGGCCAAAGTCTTCAGGAGTGCGTCACGACTCTCATCAACGAAGCTCTTCAGCTCACCTTTGAGCTGTCTGGCAAGTATCTTTGCAGCATCTATACTTTTGGCTTCAATTAGTTTGGCAGTTGCTTCAGCCTTGGTCAAATCAATCTTGCCATTGAGGAAGGCGCGTTTTGAAAATTCACCCGGCTCAGCCAGCCTGGCCCCAAAAGCAGTCACACTGTCCAATACCTCTTGTGCCACAACAATACCCCCATGACACTGGAACTCTACAACATCTTCACCTGTAAAACTTTTGGGTGCCGCAAAATAGATGAGGATAGCTTGATCGATCAACTCATTTTTTATATTATAAAGGGAGGTTAATAGTGCTTCTCTAGGAGGTATTGTGCTGTTTAAAAAAGTTCCCGGAGAGGAAATTTTTTGGGCGATGCTCAATGCATCTTTGCCGCTCAATCGAATAATGGAGATCGATGAGACACCATGCGCTGTAGCAATGGCGACGATAGTATCAATCATTTCTTTTAGTATTGAACTCGTTAATAATGATATATTTACGACCGTCTCGACCCGTCTTTGCGGCAACATACTTGTGAGGGAATGCTTCTCTGAGCTGTTCAAGTGCTATCTGTACCAGGATACCATCCAGCGGTCTGGTTTTTCCTCTGCCACTGACATTGACATGCTCGATAACCGGCTTGATATAGTTACTGATCATCTCCTGTTGTGCCGTAAGAAACTGAGCGATTTCCAACTTGATGTAGAGATCATATTTGGTGTGCAGCCAGTTAAAAAGCATATACGATAGTGCATTATAGCGGTATCCCTCTTTTCCTATCAGCAGAGCAGCATCATCACCGTCGATAAAGATCAATGCCGTATTCTCGACCACATCTACCTCTACCGTATCGATAGAGAAACAGCTGTGAGAGAGGAGTTCAGCCAACTCTGCCTCGATCTTCTCCGCCAACTCCAGATTGTTATTCTCCGGTCTCTGTTCAGGCACTGCCTCTTTTGCATCAAAAAAGCTATCGAGTACAGCATCATCGCGTTGCGTCAATGCCTCGTCGAGTGTATGTTTTTCTCTTGGCAAAGTATCATTTTCAGTCACTGCCTGAGTGACGATACGCTCTATAGTCTCTTCTACTGCAGTTTCCTCTATGGTCTCAGGAGATGAAAACTCCTCTGCCTCAACCAGCTCTTCGATAATCTCTTCTGCGGCAATCGCCTGCATGATCTCATCGATAGGCTCTATGTCTGCATTACTCCGCTCGCAATCAGCGACAATAATAGCACTTTTTTTGAACATACCCATGATCCCGCTGGATGGATGCTGGATCACTTCATACTTCAACTCTGTAATGGAACAGTCGAGTTCAAATGCCGCTTTCTCATAAGCATCTGCTAGTGTAGGAGCTTCGATCTTCCTCATTACTGTTCCTTTTGGCTCTTGTCATGTGCTGCTATAGCTGCTGCCTTATGCTTTTCGTAAGCTATGTTGATATAGTACTGCTGACCGATAGAGAGGATATTGTTTGTCAACCAGTACAATACAAGTCCTGATGGGAATGTCACAAAGAAAACTGTCATTATCACAGGGAAGAATTTGAATATCTTCTCCTGGAGAGGATCTGTAATGTTACTCGGTGTGATTTTCTGCTGAAAATACATAGATGCACCCATCAAAACCGGAAGCACAAAGTAAGGGTCCATCCTTGACAAGTCTTGAATCCATAGAATCCAAGGTGCGCCCTGAAGCTCATCGGCATTGAGAAGGACACGATAGAGTGCAAAAAAGACTGGTATCTGCAAGAGCATCGGCAGACAACCGCCCATGGGGTTGGCACCATGTTTTTTGTACATCTCCATCATTTTGGCATTCATCTTCTGCGGATCTTTGCCATACTTCTCTTTGAGCTCTTTCATCTTCGGCGCCAAATCTTTGAGCTTCTGCATCGACATCATCCCTTTGTAGGAGAGAGGGAAGAGGATGATCTTGACCAGTAGAGTAAAGAGGATAATCGCCCAACCCCAGTTACCGACAAATCCATGTATCCAGACGATAACAGCAAAGAAAGGCTTTGACATAAAGGTAAACCATCCATACTCAATAACATCTGTCAGTTCCGGACTAAGTGCCTTGAGTGTACTGTACTCTTTAGGTCCGATATAGCCCTGCATCACACTATCACTCTCTCCTTTGACAAAGATCAAAGGATCATCCTCTTTACCTTTTGCGACAGTGACATTCAAGCCTTTTTTCAAATCATAAAGCACTGAAGCATAATAGCGGTCAATAGCAGCAGCAAAGAGTGCATTGTTAAATGTTTCATCCCCTGCAGCATCACCATCCTCTATCGTTGTAATAATGCCATCACTGCCCTTGACAAGTGCACCTTTGACAAGCATATACATAGAAGTATCAGCGATTGGTCTTGCGCCTGTCGTGAGGAAATAGTCCACCGGCTTAGATGTCTTGATATGAAGGTCATAGTGGCCATCGGCATAAAAAGTAATCTCTTTAGTAACTGTCAAATCTGTTAAATTCTGAGTCAATGTGATCGTTGCCGGAGCATTCTGTGTACTCAAGGCCGAAGCAGATGCCTGATAGGGCACCTTGAAAGCCTCTTCATTGAGTGCAGCATCTGAAAAACGAATCTCAAGCGGCTTTACTGCAGCAGGATCCAGAAGCTTCAGGTTAGAGCCATCATCATCACGATATTTTTCCTCGAGAAGCACTACCTGCGAGATACGACCGAACTCATCAATAGTGATCCTGGAAATTTCGCTCATCACCGTTGCCAATGCTTTGCTGCTATCTTTAATCGGTGCGGCAGTGGCAGCACTTTTTTGTGTTGCCGGTGCTTTTGATGCGCTGCCGGAGGAGACAGGGGCAGGAGCCTGATTGTTTACTTTTTGATTTTGGGCAGTCTGATTACTCTCTTGAGCTGTTCCTGCGGGCTGAACTCCGCCCATAAAATAGCTCGATCCTACAAAGACCAGGAAAGAGAGTGCCAATGCAATGATAAGCCGTTTTTGAAGATCTAATTGTTCCAATGTAATACCTTTGATGTCATTACTCTAATTCAGTTATGACGCTAATAAAAATTATCTAGTTTAGTTGCAATGCAGTACACTTTTTCAAGGTGTGAAGATAGGCTTTTTTTATTTCCAAAAAACTTTTTTCCAAAAGCATCGGTTTGGCGACCAGGACATAGCTTCCGCTTCTGATACTGTCGATATTTTCAATAAAGTGGGCTCTCAATAGACGCTTTGCCCTGTTTCTGTGAACTGCATTTCCTATTTTTTTACTTGCAACAAATCCCACCTTCTCCTCCGCTCCGCTTTTATAGAAGAGGACAAGATAGGGGGAGTGCCATGTTTTTGTAGCCTGTTTATAGACACGATTAAACTCTCTACTCGTTTTCAAACGTGTAAATTGTTTTATACAGCTAATCTTTTTCTACCTTTTGCTCTCCGTGCAGAAATTACTTTTCTACCATTTTTTGTTTTCATTCTTGTTCTGAAACCATGGGTTCTTTTTCTTGGTGTATTGTGTGGTTGATATGTTCTTTTCATAACAATATCTCCTTATTAAATTTGATTCTACAACTCAATTTTGCAGTTTTAGGACGCGATTTTATCTGAATAGTGCTTAAACCCTGATTATGCAATAGGATTGCCAAAATGGCGTAAGTGCTTGTGCTGTGGATGTTTGCAAAGAATTTGAGGTTAACCCAAAGGTTAATCGATGATTATTTGCAAATGCCCACAGTGCAATGACTTGTGCCAATTTGGTGATCTCTATTGCATAATCCGGGTTAGGATGACTAAGTTAAGACAAAGTGCGAAACTCTATATGCATATGACGATCAGCAGCATCTCTTTTGGCAAGCGCAAGATAGCTTTCGAGCAAACGAAAGATGATCTGCTGAACAGAATAGCGTGTCGACGAGACTGTCAAAACACTGCAATGCAGGCATTCACGATGATCACTGATATCAAGCAGTCGAATGATTCTCTCGGCAAATCGATATCCGCCTTCGATATCCGTCTCCTGGCAAACAATAGCATAGAGTGTCTGTTTTTTATCTATCGGTATCAAAAGATCTGTATCCCGCTTCTCTTTACGCAGAAAGGATTCAAAGTTCTCATCATCAGCACAGATAAGAATGTAGGTAAATTTAATATGCTGCTTATCCAGGAAATAGGACATCATATTAGTGACTTTCTCCAAGCTATCCATCATTTTCAGCCCCAGCAGAAGTTCACTCTCTGTATATGCTATATGTCCTCTTTTATTTTCTGTGCCATCAATCATACTCTTTTTCCTTAAATGATTTTAGTGGGATATTATAACAAAAACATTTTGTTAAGTAGCTATTATTTTCAAAGTATGATAAGATTAGCACATGAATGGATTAAACACTCAAACAATATCGACAAAACTCCATACTCCTGCGTGGGTACTGGAGGAGGAGTTGCTGCAGAAAAATATAAAGCTGCTGGATGAGATACAGGCAAAAAGTGGTGCAAAAGTCCTTCTGGCACTCAAGGGGTATGCACTATGGGCATCATTTCCCCTGATCAATGACACACTCTGCGGGTGCTGTGCCAGCGGACTGTGGGAAGCAAAACTTGCGGCTGAAAAATTTGGAAATGAGATACATACCTACTCTCCTGCCTTCAAAGAAGAGGAGATCGAGGAGATCGCATCCCTATCTCACCATATAGTTTTTAATTCACCTCAGCAATTCAAACGCTTTTATACCAAAGCCAAAACTGCCAACCCCAACATCTCCATGGGACTTCGGATAAATCCGGAGTATTCAGAATCCCCGGCAGAGATCTACAATCCCTGCGGACCCTACTCCAGACTGGGGACGACGCTGAAAAACTTTGACCCCGCTATACTCCATGAGTGCGATGGATTTCATTTTCATGCCCTTTGCGAACAGAGTGCGGATGCTCTGGAAAAGGTACTTGCATCCTTTGAGGAGAAATTTGGTGCCTGGCTTTATAAATTGAAATGGATCAACTTTGGCGGTGGTCACCATATTACAAAAAAAGGATATGATAGAGAGAAGCTGATCTCTTTAGTTAAAAGATTCAAAGAGAAGTATCAAGTTGAGATATATCTCGAACCGGGTGAAGCCATAGGGTGGGAGACAGGAGTACTTGTCACTACTGTGCTCGACATTATCCACAACGGAATTGATATTGCTATCCTGGACACCTCGGCAGAAGCACATATGCCCGACACGATCATTATGCCCTACCGTGCAGAGGTGAGAGGTGCAGGAGCGGCAGGATCAAAAGCGTATGAATATCGGCTCGCCGGAAATACATGTCTAGCCGGTGATATCATGGGGGACTACAGCTTTGATCACCCTCTGGCGATCGGAGAGCAGATCATTTTTGAGGATCAGATGCACTACACGATGGTCAAGGCGACAACATTTAATGGTATTAAGCTGCCCTCTATCTGTATTCTCAGAAAAGATGGCACAGTCGAGATTGTCAGAGAGTTTAGCTATGAAGATTTCAGAGATAGATTATCTTAAGGGCACCTCTAATATTTAATCTCACCAAACTCTCTTTTATAGATGATACCTGCTCCACTGGACTCGGCATCTGTCGAAATCGTTGCTTTGATATACCTGCTGTAGTCATACTGCAGTTTTGCTCCGGAAATCTCTTCGTTGGTATAGATAATCGTGATTTTATCGGAGATCTTTTTCCCAACCTCCATGCTGCCGTCACTGCCCAATGAAAGATGATCGATTTTGATGCCCACATTGGAGAGTGCCGACTTCGCCATAGCACCTCCCATCATCTTCATCATTTCATCACCGTTATTGCTTTCTGCCGCATCTTCTGAGTCGAAGAGGATAACAGAGAGTATCTGTTCCCTGCTCAAGCGCGGTATTGAAGAGAAGATGATATTGGGTGTAGCAGGATCTCCTGTAACCTGTATCGTGATCTCATAATTGATTGAATTATAGATGGCGGCAATATCCAGGATCGGTTTAGTCGGATCGCCGGTAAAGGCCAAGAGGCTTTTTTTGAATGTGAATTTCTTATTTTCAAAAGCATAGAATGAGCCTTTGAGAATCTCTGCCGTGCCTAAAACATAAATAGGTCCCCTGGGTGCTTTTTGAACCAACAGGTCAGCTTTTATCTTGATGTTGGCATCTGCTGTCTTGTAAATAAGCGGTTTTTTTGTATTGACCTTAACCAATGCAGTAAGATTGTCCATAAAAGGAGTGGGCTCTTTCTTTTTCATATCCTGCACGATGATGATGTCACTATCGGAAGCAAAGGTTTTTTTATCCATATCATAATAGACATTCCCGCCCAGAATAGTCACTGTCCCATCTATATTTGTACGAACACCATCGAGTTTTGTTTTGATATCGATATGACTGCTCATATCGATCATCTCATGAGAGACATCAAAGGTATCGGCAAACGCTAAAATCTCACCTTTTTTCTCTTCGATATTGTATTTTCCCGTCACCTTCAACTGATCATTGATCCACAGAGGCGAAATCTCCACTGCGCCATCTTTGAGACTTACCTGAGAAGGCTTTGTAGCAAATATTTTCTGTTTTTGAAAGGTAGTGTGATACTTATTAAGCTTCAATATCGAATCGGAAAAGCCCAATGAAACCATCGTATCATTTAAGTCATAGCTTGTTTTTCGATCTGCCTGATAAGTCAAAGTATTGGAGTTCAGCAGGAGTTCCACATCTTTCATATTCCTGAGCACCAGAGAGACTTTCATATCTCCATCAAGAGGGGGTGGCTCAAAGGCGTAAATCGTATGGATCTTTTTGAGCAGCTCCTGTAGAGAACCGACACTATTTTCGAGTTTAACCTCTTTTTCTATATTGCCCGAAAAACGAAACTCTGCGCCACCCAATACCAAATCACCGGTAACATTTTTATCCTCCAATCCATAGTTGACTCTGGAGTTAAGCGCATTTGATTTCAGATCAATATTCAGTATATTTTTATCCATTGAAATATCTGTGAGAAGCGGGCTGAGAGCATCCAGATTTAACTCTTTGCTGAAATCCCTCAAGAGAGAATCTTCAGGAAACAGTGTTGTGGTTAAAACTTTTATCTCTTTATCGTACACAATATCTGCATCGAGATTGGCAATATTTGAGTTGATCACCGCTTTGGCTTTCAGAGGAGTGATCCTGGCAAAATCCAAAGGCACATGGATATCAAGCCCCACCTTTGCCTCTTGGAGCTTTTCGGGAAGCGAAACCATGTCCTTAAGGACAAGCGGTGCTTTGGTCGAAAGGTTAAAATCTGCTTTTTTAAAGTCCGGCGAAATAAATTTTCCCTTCAATCCTTCAGAATCAATAAGCGCTGTCACACTGCTGATATTGCCATCGTAAGTGATCTTCAAATCATTCAAAGGTTTGGTATAGTTCCCATCGATCCCTTCCAGTGGTCCCGGATCTACTTCGCCTTTATAGTTCAAAACACCCTTTTCAAAGGTTAATTGATTGCTAAGCTGAAGATTTTTGGTATAGGGTGTCGTGACATTTCCCTCATTGTTCACAATGAGTTTACCCTCAGGAATCAGATAAGTGATATGGTTCAGCAGATGGAGTCTGTTGACATTGAAGCCGCCCTCCTCTGCCTGAAGAATCTCTTTTCCTTCTATAACAATATCAACTTTAGCTTTCTCTTTATCGGCATTGATGTCTATACTGATATTGCCAAGTGCATCCTCTCTCAAAGGAATCTTGTAGGTTTCAAAGAGCATTTTGAGTGGTGTGACATACCCTCTGCTCTCGATTTGATTATTTTTGATGACACCGTGCTGTACCAGGTTTGCGAAACTGCTGTCGGCATTGATATCTATTTCACCGCTTTCGGCAACCAAGTTGTGAATATTAAACTTCACATCACTGGCATTGACCTCTGCACTCTTGATCAACACAGGATCGTAGGTCGCACTCTTGATGGAGGTGTCAAGATGCTTGACAATAAGATACTGTGGAATGAGAGGATTGGCGGTGGTATTTCTATCTGCATCCGCACTGCTTCCTGCAAGATCCTCCTGGACTTTATTTTTTTTGTCATTTTCTGTACTATTGTTCTCCTTTGGGACAAAGAGTTTTGCAAGTGCTGCCGTATCAATCTCTCGCAATGAAAGAGAATCAATGATAACAGAGTTATCTTCCAGTCTACTATCAAGATTTAATGTAGAAAGATTGGTATCCACAATCAATGAGAGTCTCTTTACATGTATTGAATTGGGTTTTTGGTCAATAAGATCATGAACGCCAATCTCGATAGCAGTACTATTCAGTTCCGCACGCCTGATTTTGATCTCAGGGCGCTCAGCCGGCTTGACTCTCACCACTACAGAATCTATCAACACACTTTCAGGCAAAAGGTTATCATTGCCCTTTTTGTGATCATCTGCTGCTTTACCAGCTTGCTCTACAGTCTTTTCGTGTGCTTTTTCCTCTAGCACTTTTTTGACAACAGACTCTAATGCAATCGAGTCAATATCCAAGAGAGAAAAACTTTTGACCCTTACAATTTTATCCTTTGAGCTCACGATCAACTCTGCAGTTGTGATGTTCGTATCGACCAAGAGCCGTACCTGCCCTATATCAACCTTCTCTCCACTGTATACCAGATCAGATCCATCCGCAGTGACCTCACGAAAGCCAACGCCGCTCTCGTCAAAAGGCTTGATGGCCACATGCAGACTGCTCAGCCCCACAGAAACCGGCATGACAAAAGGTGTATCATCCTCTTTTTCAGGCTTATCAGAGGCAAAAGCCTTCACAATTTTTTGAATCGTAGCAACATCAAGATCTGTCGCTTCCAAGTGAGTCACGGAGACTTTTTTATGCAAAAGTGCTGCAGGATTCCACCCTATCTTGAATTGGTCCAAGAGCAACTCATCTTTGAAAGTCAACCCATCTATCTCCAGTCCGCTGAGCAGTCCGCCGGAAATCTGCTTGTAGCCAAATCCATACTGCGGTGCATACTTGTTCGCTGCCCACTCTATGGTCCTGGTTGAATTCAGAAGGAAAAGAACGGTTGCTATGATGACAATGATTAGGCTCAGGAGAATGTAACTGATCCATTTAAATACTTTTTTCAAAACGACTGTCCTATCTGAAATTGGATACCATACTGCGAAGCATCCTGAACATTGGCTGCCACATCGACTTTGATCGGTCCTATCGGTGTCATATAGCGGATACCCACACCGGCAGAAGTCAAAACAGCTCCGGTGAAATCATAACTATTGATCGTCAACATTGTATTGTCAGTAAAAACAGCTCCATAGATGTCACCCACGATCGGATAGTCAGCCTCCAGAGAGAGGTTCGCCATCGTCTGGGCACCCTCTATACCATAACGTGTAGGAGAAAAAATGACTCCGACACGCTTGTACCCGTAAGCACGGTTACTATAAGCACCACCGGCAAAGAAAAGCTTGGATTCAGGAACCTGATTTTGTGTCTGATCCATAACCCCTGCCTTGGCGACAGCAGCCATTGTCAGATTACTGAAGGTATAGATCGCTCTTCCCTCCAGATAATACTTCAGATATCCGCTTGCATCCTCATCATAAGGAATCCCATACTCCACCCCACCGGAAACATAGTATCCATACTTAGGGTTCAGCTTTGAGTCTCTTTCGTCAAGTACAAAACGCAAAAATGGATATGCCAGGAAGAAGGTGCCCGGCTCAATTGCATTCGTTAACTTTTCCTCGTCATAGTCATCAAGAAGCGAAATATTGATATTCTCCAGTGCAAAACCGGCATTTAATTCAAACTGCTCATTCGTATAGGTCAGGAATGCCTGCGCATACAATTTCTCTTCCATGAAACCTGTATATTTAAGATTACTGTATCCCACCTTGCTAAAAAGGTCAAAATAGTAGTCAGAGAAACCAAAAAGTGCCGGCGTAAAAAGTGAGACTTCCGCCAGTTGTTCGATCTGCGAGTATTGCAATCTGACTCTCAGCTTTTTAGCATTACCCATAAAATTTTTCCGGACAATATCTGTTTGTACGCCTGCTCCGACATTGGTATCATATCCGATACCGCCCAGAAAATACCACGGCTTTGTGATATCAGAAACAGCGATATCTATCGGCACAACATTGTAAAATTTCCTATCATATTTCACTGCTACTGCATCAAATGCATCCAGGGCATAGAGTGCATCATAGCTCTCCTGTATCCGCTCGGTACTAAATCGCTGCCCCTCTCTTGCTCTGACTCTGGAGATGATGACTTCGTCTCTGACTGCATCTGTCCCCTTGACAGTAATTTTACCAAAAGTACAGACACCTCCTTTTTTCAAAACATACTTCAGATCTGCTTCGTATTTATCGAGATCTACATAGGCTTTGCTGTCAAGATCATAACTGCAATATCCCTTTTTCATCATCTCTTCGACAATCTTGCCTTTGATAGAGATAAACTTCTTGGCGGTAAAGATTTCGTCCTTCTCAAAGGTTATGAGTTTTGAGATATCATAATCACTGCTGATATTGATATCTTTTACCCTGACGGGCTCATCTTCTTTGATCGTTATGATGACATCTGTTTCGGTGGTTTTGATCGTATAGGTAGCATCGTAATAACCTTCCGAATCAAGATAACTCCGAAGTGAATCATGGAGCGTAGGAATTAATTTATCTGCAATAGCAGGGTTATACTCTTTCCAAAACTCAAACTTGCTTTTGACATCGACACCCATAGCTTTTTGAAGATCACTTTCGTCCAAATGCTTTTCGCCGATGACGACAAATTGGATTTTATGACTGGGAAGTTCTATCTCTTTTTCACTGGAAAAGAGTGAATAGTCTGTTTTCTTTGTCTCATTTGATTCACCCCATAGCAGTGTCAATGACAAAAGCAAGATGGCTACTATTTTATGATGCATTCATACCCTTTGGCTCTTCTATTAGTACGATCTCATCGCTTGACCAACGAGCCAAATCCATATCATGTGTAATCAAAAGCAACCCTATTTTATCCAGATATTTTAGCATAAGCTTCATCACATCCAACTGTATGACATTATCCAATGCGCTTGTCGGTTCATCGCAGAGTATCAGGTCAGGTTTCATCAAAAGTGCACGAAGGATACTGCAGCGCTGCAATTGTCCTCCCGATAGTTCATGGGGGAGTTTTTCCAGAAGTTCCAGTGCGATTCCCATCTCATCGGCGACCGCCTCCATCCCCTCAAGAGATGCTACATCTGAGATTTGGTCCAGTATCCTGTAGCTGGGATGGAAGGAGCTATAGGGATCCTGAAAAACCCAGGCGATTCTCCCATGCTCGATGGTGCCGCTGAGCGGTTTCAGATTTCCGCTTATAAGTTCAAAAAGTGTCGACTTTCCGCTTCCGCTTTTGCCGACAACCGATATAACTTTACCTCGCTTCAACTCCAGATTAAAGTCTCGGTAGAGAAGCTGAGATTTACTGTAGCCAAATTCAAGAGCATGGATCATCAGCACAGACTCTTGATCTTCACCATAATCATTCGCAAACACTATATTTCCTTCTCACTTTTACAGGTTTGGCACGGCCAAACACCTTATAGATTTATCTCTTAGCAGCATTAGAATATCGTTTGGTGGCACCAAACCTACAGGATGCCCAAAGACACCTCCAATACCATCAACCTAAGGGTTTTAAGGAACCTCAAACTTGTTTGAGGCAATGGATAAGGCCCCAAGGTACAGCTACAGTCTAAATTAACTTATGGTGCCTTATATTTTCTAAATATTGTTGTGGATACCTATGATTAATTTCGTTGTATTATAGCATAGCATTCTAATGGCGCTGCGACAAGAGACCATAGTGAAAGCAAGCCATTTTGACTTTAATATAAAAGTATGATACTATATATGATAAATTATCATAATATGAAGGTATGCAATGGTACGGAAAACTATTTCGATTGATGAACATCTTTTTTTGGAATTAAAAAATGAAGGGGCACTGGATCGCTTTAAAAATTTTTCTGATTTGGTATCTGTCTCTTTGAGAAATACGATAGAATCCATAAAAAAAGAAAATTACAGAAAGAAAATAGAGCAGATGAGTAAAGACCCATTGGTACTGAGTGATATAGAAGAGATACAGGAAGATTTTAAATACGCAGATATTGAGTCAGATGTATTTTGATATCTATTGGGCAGGATTAAATCCCACGGTAGAAAGGGAACAGTCTGGACATAGACCAGTATTAATTGTCTCCAATGATATAGAAAACCAGATGGATATTGTGACTGTCATCCCCATAACTTCCAGAAAAAAAGGGAGGAGAATTTACCCAAATGAAGTTTTGATCCATCTGAATGGCAAAGAGGCCATAATATTATGTCATCAAGTGAGAACTATTTCAAAAAAAAGATTAGACAAAAAACTATCATCCGT
>JAYEOH010000075.1:0-6285 GCA_034722775.1 Campylobacterota bacterium
ACAGGAAATCTAGGTTTGCCGTATTTGGTAAAGGATTGATATTTGAAAGTGATAATGGTACCGATGGGCGGAGGATTATTCCTGAAATTATCGGTGAGACCGCTTCCGATTTTGAATAGTGTTGCATTTTCCATCTCGCATCGAATTGCACCAACGAGCCCCTTGTATTTTCCTTTGCCATTGGTATATCCTGTCACTCTGCACTCAGTATCGTGAAAACTTTTTACCTTGAGTGCCTTGGAAGTTCTCTTGTCAATATAGGACACAGTCGGGTCTCTGACGACAACACCCTCTCCTCCTTTTTGCTCAACCTCATCCAGGAAGATTTTCAAATGCCTCTTGTCACGGATTTTAATCTGTGGAATAATGGCGAGATACTCGTTTTCATAAGGCTTGACTTTTTCCAACCGAATCGTGAGATTGCCTTCCGCGCGAGGCACTTCAAAAATATAGTGCCGTATCTCTCTCCACTCTTTACCCGGTACTTTATCTCTCACAATCGAAGTGATATTTTCAAAATCCCCTCTTTTAGTCCAGAGTTCACCGTCTACTTCAAAAGGCGGGTACTTTTCTGTAAACCATTTGGGGGCATAAATGATCTTGCCGCCCCGACTGATAAGATTTTTACCATCCCAATAAGCTCTGACTCCATCGAGCTTTTCACTCATTACCCAGCCTGTGATATTTTGGTCTTTGTAGGTTTTAAGCAGGAGGAGGTTTGGCTTTTGAGCCAGGAGAATAAAGGGTATAAAAAAGATAATCCATTTTGTCATGTATGTTCTCCTTCCCAAATATGCTATAATACTACAAATTACAATTTGGAATGCTTATGAAAAAACTACTGTTTCTTATTTTTATATCAATGGCAACACTCACACAAGCCAAGGTTTACAATGCGATCGCTATCGTGGTGGATGGCGAGCCGATCACTACAGCAGAGATCAATGCCGTGCAGAAACAATTGCGTGTCTCCAAAAAAGAGGCACAGAACATGCTGATCGAAAACCGTCTGCAAAAGGCTGCGATGAAGGATATCTCTGTCTCTGAAGATGACATTGACAAAAGGATAGAGCAGGTCGCAAAACGAAACAATATGACAGTCAAAAAGATGCAGGGCATCGTCAAGCAGCAGAAGCAGTCCTGGAACTCTTTTCGTGATCAGATGAAGATCAGTATCCAAAAGCAGAAATTTTTCAGGACAAAAATCGCCAAGAATATCCCGGAACCCGGTGACGATGAGCTCAAGATTTTTTACAGAAACCATCCGGAACTCTTCAGTATGCCTTCCAGCATCACAGTAGTAGAATACAGTGCCGGCTCTGCCGGCAAGATCCAGGCACTGCTGCAGAACCCTGCCAATCAAAAGGGTGTCAAACGCAAGAAAGTGACCTTAAGGGGTGCGGATATCACCCCTCAGCTGCTTGCAATGATTTCAGAAACAGAGACAGGATCATTTACGCCTGCTTTCAATAATGGAAGTGCGTATGTCACCTACAAGGTTCTAAGCAAAGGAAAGGGAAAACTAAAACCTTTTGAGGATGCACGAAACAATGTCATTATGGCGTGGAAAAAAGAGCAGCAGGGTGAAGCAATCGAAGAGTATTTCAAAAAGATGAAAACCAATGCAACGATAGAGTATATCCGCCCCTGACTAATTTTTAAAATCTCCTCTATTTCTTCACAGCCAGGGGGTGTGCACCCAGATACTCCTTGAGCTTTCTGGCATCTCCGAGCTTGGTATAGACCTGCGTCGCAGCCATTGAGCTATGGCCCAGCAACTCACTTACATCTGAGATTCGTGCGCCGTTGTTGAGCAGATGGGTCGCAAAAGAGTGACGAAGCTGATGTGGTGTTACCTTCAATCCTTTGGCCTTGAATAGCTTGGTCAATATATACCTCAGTTGTGCCTGATTCATAGTCGCGCCGCCTTTTTCAAAGAGATATCGTTTCGGCATATATCGGCCAAGATACAACTCTATGGATGAATGCACTGCGGGCAGCAGAGGAAGCTGCCGAACCTTATTGCCTTTTCCTCGGATCTCGATCCACTCCTGATGGATATCTTCTAGTTTCAAACCACTCAGCTCACTGATCCGCAAGCCCAATCCGTACAGCATCGTAATGAGAAGTTTTTCCCGAGGATCAGCATCTTCCAGCACCTCTTCAATATACCGCTCATCAATCGGTTTGGGTAGTGTTTGTGGAACTTTGACCGATTCATCAGCGATGAGCCTGAGCGGCATCTCTCTTTGATCTTCGAGATATGCCGCAAAAGAGTGAACGGCGCTGAGTTTCTTAGCAATGGTTTTTTTGCTGTTTCTTAGAATGGCAAGACGAAAAGGAGTCATATCCAGCGTCCACTCCCCCTCCTCCTCAAACCACTCACTCACTTCCAGCATTTGACGCAGGGCAACTTCATAAGTCGTGACCGAAGTATCTGAGTAACCGCGCACATCACGGATATACTCCAGGAAATCATCCATCAGTGCCTCCAGGTTTTTCCTCATAGTATGTCCCTAAGGCAAAGCATGTTCGAGCATCTTTGTGCGGAGCAGTGCATTGGCTTCTGAGATCTCCAGCCCTTCGACAGAGAGTGTCTGAATATAAAAATCAATCTTTGCAAAAGGCTTGGGGACAACAAAGCGATCCCAACTGTTCATCTGCCAATAGCGATCTGCCTTGTATCCGATGATCATAATCGGCAGGTTTCCCTTCTGCGCCAAAGCCACAGCACCATCGTTGACATGATACCTGGGGCCTTTGGGACCATCAGGTGAGATCTGCACCTCCTCGCCTTCCCTGATCGCACGAAATGCTTCGAGCAAAACCCTTCTCGCACCTTTTCTTGTCGAGCCTCGCAAGGATTTTATCGACAGATAAGAGAGTACTTTTGCCACGATCTCTCCATCTTTATGCTGAGAAATGATCGCCGAAGCAGAGCGGTCGGGACGAATATGTCTATAGATAGGGATCATGAGAAGATCAGAGTGCCAGCAGGCGATAATATGCTGCTCTTCACTGATCGGCGTGAGGTAATGATACATTTTTCTCGAAGTGTACCACAAAAACCGCATGATAAGATAGATCAAGAAAGCAGCGACAGAGAGTCCGATCTCATGCAGAAACTTTTTCATATCCCCCTGCTCTCTCACACTGCTTGACTCTAAAGTATGATGCCATCCAAGGCACCCCGGGAAATTTTAGTAATTTTGACATCAACTATTTTCCCCAAAAGGGATTCACTCCCCTCAACAAAGACCAGCTTCCCGTCATCACTGCGTCCCGCTATCCGCCCATTTGGCTTGAGCTCATCGAAATAGACCTTGTGCAGAGTACCAAGCTGTGCATCCATCACCTCATCGAGTATCTCTGTATGCCGTGCCTGGAGACGCGTCAAGCGATCCGATGCAGTGTGCGCTTCAACCTGATTCGCATAATCAGCCGCTGCCGTATGCGGTCTGGGTGAGTATTTGAAAGAGAAGAGCTGCTCAAACCGTACTTTCTCAAGCACCTCCATCGTCTCTTCAAAATCTTCATCACTTTCACCGGGAAAACCAACAATAATATCTGTAGAGATGGCCACATCCGGAGAGAGTGATCGTATTTTATCGCAACGGTTCAGAAACCACTCCCTGGTGTAGCCTCGCTTCATTCTATGCAGTAACTCTGTCGAACCGCTCTGCAGAGGAATATGTATCTGCTTGCAAATTTTTGGATTGGAAGCAAACTCCTCAAGAAAGGCATCATCCATATGCAGTGGGTGCGGCGAAGTGAAACGGATACGCTCCAAACCTTCGATCTGACTCACTTTTTGCAAGAGTTTGGTAAAATCACATGACTCCTCCTTGCTGAAACGGCGGCCATAGTGGTTGACATTTTGCCCCAGGAGCATTACCTCTTTGGCTCCGCTCTCCACAGCTTTTTCGATCTCCCGCACGATCAATCCACTGGGAATAGATATCTCCTCTCCTCTGGTAGCAGGCACGATGCAAAAGGTGCACTGCTTATCACACCCTATAGAGATATTGACCATAGCTTTGAAAGGATTGGTTCGATATTCTGCAAAATCATAGCTGCTTTCATCGTAGTCAGTAGCTATCTCAACAGCATGTTTTCTATGAATGACATCATTGATTTTGGAAACATTGCGTGCACCAAGTACGAAATCTACCGATGGAGCCCGCCTGATGATCTCCTTGCCCAAATGGCTTGCCGTACAGCCGCAGACACCGATTTTGGCACCATCTTTTTTCTTTTTATTGAAAACACCTATCTCCGAAAAAAGCTTGGCAACCGGTTTTTCACGCACACTGCAGGTATTGATGATGATCAGATCGGCTTCACTCAATACCTGTGTCAATTCATAAGAATCTTCACGATTTAGTTCTGCGATCATATGCTCGCTGTCACGCACATTCATAGCGCAGCCAAGTGTTTCTATAAAGAGTTTTTTCATGGTTTTACTTTTTTAATTCTGCACAGAAAGTTTATGCGATTGTTTATGATCAGGGCAATCATTTTTAGTTAGAGATTACTGTACGATATGAACCTCATAGATATACTCGTTGTCATCCAGGCCATACTTCACTTCTCTCATATAGACACTGCAGCCCTTCTCTTCAAAATATTCGATCAGCTCGATCATCTCTTTATGCGTATTATCTTTGTCAAAATAAAAGATAGACTTCGCTGCCAAATCCTCTTCCAATTTTTTCAATTCAATGGTTTTTGGTTTTGCCTTGAGTGTTGTTCTGGCAAGTTTCAATTTCATCAATATTCCTTAAAATATTATTCGTTTTGTTATAAATTTAATAGGCACTTCTTATTACATTTTGCCCACAATTCATCCCATTAATTTATATATTATACTTCACTTTCAGTAAAGCTTCGATTAGCTATAATATACTTCTTCAAAAACGCCCCAAATCCTGCCTGTTGATACACTGTTATGTTACCACTTGTAGCGATATTGACGGTCGTCAATTGAATGGAAATAGAAAAAGGATAGACCGATGGAAAAGATTCTGGATATTATTGAGGCGATTGCCCATGAAAAAAATATTTCAAAAGAGAGTGCTGTTGAAGCCTTCAAAGAAGCACTGGTCAATACTGCCAAGAAGTTGACCACACAGGAGAGCACATTTGACGCTCTGATAGATATGGACACCCGAAGCTATTCAATCTCCAAAGTGATTACTGTTGTCGCCGATGATGATGATCGTCTGGAGGAGTTCTCCGACAGCTTTATGCCGATCAATGAAGCCAGGGAGTATGACTCCGAGATCGAACTGGATGATGAGCTGCGTTCTGAATTTGTTCTTGAGGATTATGGGCGTACAGCTGCGGCCAATCTCTTCAGGGAGCTGGAATACCATGTTCAAAGACGCATTGAACAGGATCTTTTTGAAAAATACAGAGCCATGGTTGGCACGATCATGATCGGTACTGTCAACCGTATTGACGAAAGTGACAACACCTTTGTCGAAATCGGAGAACTCAAGGGAATCCTCAGCCAGAGGAACCGTATCAAGGGAGAAAAATTTAAGCGCGGAGATACAATTAAAGCACTATTGAGATTTGTCAGCGTTGATCCGCAGTTTGGCATGTTCCTGGAGTTGACACGAACTTCGCCAAAATTCCTTGAAGCTTTGATGGCAAAGGAGGTTCCTGAGATCGAAGATGGTGCGGTAGAGATTGTCGCGGCTGCCAGAATCCCGGGCGAAAGAGCCAAAATAGCACTCAAGAGCGACCAGATGAATATCGACCCAATCGGTGCAGCCGTTGGAGTCAAAGGGGTGCGTATCAATGCGGTCAGTGAAGAACTCAATGATGAAAATATTGACTGCATTGAATATTCACCTATCCCTGAGATCTTTATCACCAGAGCATTAAGCCCCGCAATCACACAAAATATCAAAATCGAAGCAGGAAAAAAAGCGCTTATCAATATCACCGGAGACCAAAAAGCCAAAGCCATTGGAAAAAGCGGTATCAATATCCGTCTCGCTTCTATGCTGACGGACTATACGATCGAACTCAATGATGTGGAAGGCGTCACAGACCGTACCGGTGAAAGCAGCGGAAACGAGCCGAAAGCAGCAGAGAAGACAACAGATACAACAGCCTTGGAAGACCTGTTTAAATAATGAGTAATGAGTAATGAGTAATGAGTAATGAGTAATGAGTAATGAGTAATGAGTAATGAGTAATTTTGGCATGGTTTTGATATTTTGTCAAGCTTTTTGTCAAAATTTACAATTCTGCCAATAGGTTGTCAATTACTAG
>JAYEOH010000075.1:6385-16585 GCA_034722775.1 Campylobacterota bacterium
CTAGTTACTAGTTATTCTATAGTGTGGGTTGATCTTCAAGAGCACCAAATCCGCGATTACATTTCCCAGCAGTGTCAAGAAGGCACCAATGATCAATATTCCCATAATAACAGGATAATCTCGACTCAGAGCACTCTGATAAAAGAGCAGCCCCATTCCATCGATAGAAAATATCTGCTCGAGAATGACAGAGCCCCCCAGCAATCCGGGGAGTGAAAGTCCCAGTATCGTCACGATGAAAGGCTTGAGATTGGGATAGATATAGATCTTTTTTAGCTGCGCTTCTTTCACTCCTCTAGCTCTGGCAAAGAAGATATAGTCGCTCTTGAGAATATCGCGTGTAAGAGAACGGATATAAAGCAGCAGAGATCCAAATCCTACAAAAACCATCACAGAGATCGGCAGCACCAGGTGATATGCCATGTCTAAAGCATAGGCAATCCCCTCTTTAGGCTCGAAACCCTCCAATCCGCTGATCGGAAACCACCCCAGTTTCAGGGCAAAGAAGAGTACCAGCAGCAGAGCGAGATAGAAAGAGGGTGTCGCATAGCTCAACAAAGAGAGCTGCTTGATGCCCTCTTCGTATCTTCCTCCCCTCATCGCTGACTTGACACCCCATCGGATAGCGATCCAAAAGACAATCACCATCGCTATCAGATTCATCCCCAGCGTAATGCCGATACGGGAGCCAATCAAAGAGAGCACACTCTCTCCACTGGCAAAGGAGAGTCCAAAATCAAGCTGCAGAAGTGCCTTGAGCCACATAAAATACTGAACCACTACAGGTTTATCCAGTCCATAAACAGACTTTAGATGCTCTATAGATTCCGGGGTGATATTGGGATTGAGTCCTCCTGCAGCAAAAAAACTATTGGGTGCCAAGTGGATCATAAAAAATGATATCAATGATATCAGCAGAAGCATAACAAAGATGTAAAAAATTTTCTTGAAAATAAGTGATAACATAGAAGAATTATAGCACAGTAACCCTGCACTCCAAAAAAAGAGTGCAGCAGAGGATTAAAAACTGGTACTTACCGTACCTACAACATGATCTTCATCCTCCAGACCCGAATTAGAATCTGCACTAAAATTGGTATAAGCTACACTAAAATCAAATTTGCCCCATGATTTTGAAAGAGAAGCGATGTAGTTTGTGCCCAGATCTTCATAATCGCCATAGGAAGCTGCAAATCCTATATCCATTGGCAGCTCAACATCAGCTCCTAACTCCCAGTAATTGGGTGTATCGATATTGCTGTCCATAGCAAATGAATATTTACCATTGATGCCAAACATACCAAAATCTTTTGAAAGACCGATATACAATTCATCAAAATTAAATGCATCAGACTCATTTGGAAAGGAATAATATATATATCCTATATCAAATCCGATACCGGCTATTTCATTTTTATATCCACCATAAAAATCTGCTTCCAGGTTATTATTCGTATCTCCATATTCTACATTTGAACCCCAAGTGCCCAGATAAAAACCCTTGTAGTCAAGATCGACTCCACCCTGAACTGCCGGTGAGTTGGCTGTTTGCGTCATACCTCTCCAGACATAGTTGCTTGTGATTGCCAGATTTGCACTGATACTCAAATCAGACTTCTCCTCTGTCACAGGTGCAACGACTATCGGTGCCGGCTCAATATCTCCACCTGCTACTGCCATACTTACAGCCACTGCTGCGATTAGACTCAATTTTGTAAATTTCATATTTTTCCCTTGTAAAATTAATATAGCACGCTATCAAAACGTATTGAAAAGATTATACTTTTTTATTTTATGAAATACATATTAACTATTGGTTAATTTTTAGGCAATTGATGAAATTATGGAGAAATATGTAATTAATAGATGGCGAAGAAGGATCTCCGCCCTCTCTTACGCAGTAATCATCGAATAGAAACTATCCACATCCAGACATGCACCACCCACCAGCACACCATCAACATTATCTATGGAAATGATCTCTTTGATGTTGGCAGGCTTGACACTTCCACCATATAGTAGTGGCTTATTGACGGATTGCTTCAACGCTTTATGTGTCGAGGCAATCTCTTCAGCTGTTGCACTTCGACCCGTACCAATCGCCCAGATCGGCTCATAAGCGATGATCAACTCTTCATAAGCCGTATCGATCCCTTCGAATTGTGCCAGGAGATACTCCATCACTGCCTGGTCACCCTGCTCTCGGATCTCGAGCGGTTCACCGATACAGTAGATAATCTCAAAACCTTTCTCTTTGAAAAAAGAAAATTTCTCAGCCACAATCTCCTGACTCTCGTGCAAAATTTCCCGCCGCTCACTATGTCCGATCAGGATTGTTTTGATCCCAAACTCATCAAGCTGCTCTATACCAATCTCTCCTGTATAGGCGCCGCTGACTGTCGGATAAGCATTTTGCGCACCGACTGTAGCGCTGGTTGAATAATTATTCAATGCCGTAGCAGGAGGGAAGAGATAAATATCGTGTCCCGTTGGGGACTCTTCTATCTTTTTATTCAGGTCCTGAATATATTGTTGTGTGATTGCTCTTGTGTGGTTTGTTTTGAAATTTGCTGCGAAGATCATTCTTTAGTATCCTTTTATTTATTATGTTTTTATCATGATTCAAATTCCCGCAGGGTCAGTGAACCAACCCTGCGGGATTTTCCACAGAGACCATGGAAACGGGGAGGGAATGACTACTCTCTGTCGAGTGCTTCCAGACCCGGCAATACTTTTCCTTCGATCAGCTCCAAGCTGGCTCCACCGCCTGTACTGACGAAAGTCATCTCATCAACATCTCCTGCTCTCTGTGCCACATCCGCCGTATCACCACCACCGACGATCGTAATCGCATGAGACTCTGCGATATGGTGAGACATCATCATACTTCCTTTGGAAAACTTATCCATCTCATAGACCCCCATCGGACCATTCCAGATGATCGTCTGCGCATCATTGAGCGCTTCACGGAAAAGCCGTGAACTTGCAGGTCCGACATCCAGACCCATCCAATCTTCCGGAATCTCCTGCGATGGCAGATATTTGGTGATGCTGTCTTCTGAAAACTCCGGTGCAACAACCAGATCAACAGGAAGATAGAATTTAACCTTTCGCTTCTTGGCTTTATACATGATCGCTCTCGCTTCATCGAGCAGGTCGTTTTCGACCAGAGAGCTACCTATCTCATACCCCTGCGCCTTCAAGAATGTAAATGCCATACCGCCGCCTATGATCACTTTGTCAACTTTTTGGATCAAACTGGTCAACGCCTGAAGCTTGCCGGATACTTTACTTCCGCCTACAACTGCGACAAACGGTCTGCTGGGGTTTTCGATCACTTTTCCAAAGAAATTGACCTCTTTACTCATCAAAAAGCCGCCTGCCCGATGCTCAGCATCAAAGAAATCTGTAATCGCATAGATCGAGGCATGCTTTCTGTGGCAGGCACCAAAGGCATCATTGATATAGATATCGGCATAGTCGGCAAGCTCTTTGGCAAATGCCTCATCATTGGTCGTCTCTCCTGCCTCAAAACGCAGGTTTTCCAGGAGCAGCACTTCGCGAGGTTTCAGTGCTGCCGCTTTCGCCTTGGCATCCGGACCCACAACATCATCAGCCAGATAGAGTGCCTCTTTGATCTTGAGAAGTATATTGAGCCGCCGCTCTACAGGCTTGAGAGAATACTTCTCTTCATACCCTTCGCCTTTGGGCCTGCCGGCATGAGAAGCCAGTATCACACTGCAATCTCTGTCGATACAGTAGCGAATCGTCTGCAGTGCCGCGCGAATACGCCTGTCATCAGTGATATTGCCATCTTCATCCTGCGGGACATTGAAGTCACAACGAATAAATACTCTCTTGCCGTCGATATCCAGATCTTTGATTGTATGCATAGTAATCCTCTCTTTGATTGTTTATCTTTTTTACCAGCGAGAGACCCATCACCGCAGACATGACTTGGAAATGGTGACCTATTTGCTTTCAAGGACTCTTATGATAAAATTTACAATATTTTACTCCAAGTGAGGTTACTCTTTGATTAAAATTGCGATCTTTGGAGGTAGTTTTGATCCCCCGCATAAGGGACATCAAAACATTGTCAAAAGAGCACTGGAAACACTGGATATCGACAAGCTGGTCATACTGCCTGCTTTTCTCAATCCATTCAAGCAGAGTTCACTGGCTTCACCGGAGCAGAGAGAGGCTTGGTGCCATAGACTTTTTGATGAGATAGAGAATGTCGAAGTGAGCAGCTATGAGATCAAAGCCGGGCGCCCCGTCTATACCAGTGAAAGTTTGCAGCATTTTCAAAAACAGTATGATCTGCGCTATCTCATTATAGGATCAGACAATCTTGCCTCGATCACCCAATGGCATGCATTTGACTGGATCAATAGTGTGATAACCTGGGTCATCGCAGAGAGAGAGATCCATCCGATGCAAACAGAGATGCTCCGAAGCTGGATACCGCTCAAAGTGGACCTGCCCATAAGCTCTACAGAGATTAGGGAAAGCGGATCTCTGGATATGATCGACAGCCGAATCGGAGAAGAAGTCAAAAAATTACTTAAGCATAAAAAGGAAGAAACAGATGACCATAGATGAAAGAATCGAGAAGATTATCACGATACTGGATGAAAAAAAAGCAGAAGAGATAGAAGTGTTTAACCTCGATGATGTAGACTACATTGCCAAGCGTGTCGTGATCGCCAATTCACTGGGAGGCAAACACACGATAGCGCTCTATGATCACCTCAAGGCCGAACTAAAACCACTTGGAGAAGAGTTTCTGGGTGCCGACGAAACCAATGAATGGGTTGTAGCTGACCTGGGAGATATCTTCATTCATATTATGACACCCGAATATCGGCAGAAATACTCTCTCGAAGAGTTTCTGGGTGAACTGCAAAAACCTCTAGCGTGAAGAGAGACTCGTTTATTGCCCCACCAATTAAATACTCAGAGTTGCGGTACTGACTCGAACAAGTTGCCCATCGGAAATACCCTTGGGGTGCGAGCGTCCAGGAACCTCAAACTTGTTTGAGGAAAAAGTGCAAGTCTTCTAGAAGGAATCATATGGTGTCGTGAGACCCCTACCCTCCGGCACCGCCCGATCCTATCACCCTCTCCATCAAGACAAAAAGGAGAATCGTCACAAGAGGAGAGAAGATAACCGGCCAATAAAGCTTCTCCCTGAAAATATAAAACAGCAGAGCACCCCACGAGATCACGATTAGAACAAAATGTGCGATAAAGAGCGGGATGACGCTGCGTACCATATTGCCCAAGCCTGCCAAGGTCAAGAGAATACCAAATACCCCCAGTGAAATCAGTAATTTCTTCCAGTCACGATGACGATAAAAGTCTAACCCTGTCAAACCAAGCGTCAGCAGAATGGCTACAATAATCATCCCTTTCATCTAAATCTTCTCCACCACACCGATACCAAGGATCGACAATCCCTGCCTGATCACATTGGCAGCCAATTCCGCCAGAGCCAGGCGACTCTGACGCACTTCTTCCTCTATATCTTCTTTGAGGATAGGATTCTGCTCATAAAAACGCATAAAGAGTGTCGTCACCTCGTACAGATACGAGGTAATCTGATGCGGGGCAGCATCTTTGGCTGCTTTCTCCAGCACATCACTAAAACGAAGCAGACTCAGGCTCAGACGATGCTCGATCTCTGTACCGATTACGATCTTATCACCAATTTCGCCGCCATAGCGTCTAAAGATGCTCATGATCCGGGCATAGGCATACTGCTGATAGAGTGAAGTATTCCCCTCCAGACTCAGCATCTTATCCCAGTCAAAGATATAGTTGGATTCACGATTGATCGAAAGGTCGGCATATTTTACAGCACCGATTCCTATAATCTTCGCCAACTCTTCAAGCGCAGCAGGATCATAATCCTCTTTGGCCTTGATCGCCTCTTTGGCACGGATAACGGCTTCATCCAACAGGTCGACTAGTTTGACAGTGCCGCCATCTCTGGTTTTGAACGGTTTGCCGCCTTTATCCATCATCGTGCCGAAGGCGACATGCTCGAGCAGCACATCACTTTTGACTAATCCGCTCTCTTTGGCGACACGAAAAACCTGCTTGAAGTGTCCGGCCTGACGGGCATCCACAACATAAGAGATGCGTTTGGCGCCCAGCACTTCCGAGCGATACCAGAGTGCAGCGAGATCTGTTGTCGCATAAAGATAGCCTCCGTCACCTTTCTGGACAATTACAGGAATCTCTTCATTCTCAAGAAAGACACATTTAGCACCTTCGCTCACTTGAAGCTGTCCTTTTTTGTCAAGCTCTTCTATCACCCTGGGAAGCTTTTCATTGTAAAAACTCTCTGCGCGCACATCTTCTCTCGTGAGATTGATCTCCAGCTTCTCGTAGATCTCTTCACAGTGCCCCAGTGAAATATCGATAAACTTCTGCCAAAGCTTCAAACAATGCGAATCCCCGCCCTGAATTTTGACCACATACTCTCTAGCTCTATCGGCAAAGAGCGCATCTTCATCAAAGCGCTTCTTGGCATCCTTGTAGAACTGCTCAAGATCTTTGAGGTTTTCACTGCCTGACTCCTGGCCAATCTCTTCGAGATAGGCGATCAGCATCCCAAACTGTGTCCCCCAATCCCCAATGTGGTTTTGGCGGATCACTTCATCCCCCAGAAAAGTGAGCAGATTGGAGAGCGTATCTCCGATGATGGTGGAGCGTAAGTGCCCTACATGCATCTGTTTCGCCATATTGGGACCGGAATAATCAATGACGACTTTGACGGGATCAGGCTTCTTGTCCACGCCGATACGGGGATCTGACAGGATCTTGCCTGCCTCTTCTCCAAGCCAGGCATCATCAAGCCATATATTGATAAACCCCGGTCCGGCAACCTCAACCCTGCTGATAAGTCCCTTTGTATCGATCAGTTTGGCTACCTCTGCAGCTATCTCTCTGGGGTTGCGCTTGAGCGGCTTTGCAAGAGGCATAATCCCATTGAATTGGTAGTCTCCAAATTCAGGCTTCGTTGCTTCGGTTACAGCCACGCTCTCTGTTTTGATGGAAGCATTGACTAGTGCATCTGCGATATATTGGTTGATTTGCTGTTTGAGTTTCATATTTTTTCCATAGAATTGGGATATTTTGGAATTAAATTATTCTGGAGAGATTCTCAGCGTTCAGCGCTGAACGCTGAATAATTAAGCGTTTTCGCTTTTTGTTTCAGTTACTTTTGTTTCTGTTTTGTCGGAAGCGGCTTGCTTTTCGATCTCTTTTGCCGGAGGTGTAGCATCGGCTACCTCATCATCCTCTTTGACTGCTTTTTTGAAATCCTTGATCCCTTTTCCTACACCCTTGGCAAGGTCCGGTATCTTTTTGGCTCCAAAGAGAAGTACTACAATTGCTAAAATAATCAATAGTTCCGGCATACTTGGCATACCCATGTCAATCCTTTTTTAGCCCCTCTCTCAGGGCTATCGATAAATTTTCGTTAATTATACTTGAAATTATTTAAGGAAAGCTATTTAGAGATCCTTTTAATTTTCCAACCATTTCTGAATAAAGACTTTCTCGTCACTCTTGCTGCGCTTGAGTCGTGCCGCTTTGGCGATGATCGTAAACTCTGCCGCGGCTGACGCTATATCATCGTTGAGAATGGCAAAATCATACTCTCCCACTGCATTGATCTCCTTTTTTGCATTTTCCAGCCTTTTACTGATGACAGCCTCATCATCCGTACAGCGAGAACGCAGCCTGTTTTCAAGCTCGCTCAATGTTGGCGGCACGATAAATACCGAGGTGGTAATATCATTGAGTTTCACCCGTATCAACCTGTGCCCCTGAACATCGATATCGAAGATCACAAGTTTTCCCTCTTCCAACGCTGCCCTCACCGGTTTGAGTGAAGTTCCATAATAGTTCCCATGTACCAGCGCATGCTCCAGAAAATTGCCCGCTTTGATATCCTCCTCAAAGGCTTCCCTGCTCACAAAAAAATAGTCTCTGCCGTCCATCTCGCCCGTCCGTGGAGACCTCGTCGTTGTAGATATAGAAAAATAGTATTCGCCTATCTCATCTGAGGCAGCATTGATGATCGTACTCTTCCCCGCACCGCTTGGACCTGACAGCACCAAGATTGCCCCGGTCATACTACACCCCTTTTGGAAATCTAATCGTGATGCTGACTTCTGCATCTTCGAGTAATTTCCTGATCTTTTTGGGTTTCATCTCGACCAAAGCCTCCAGAAGACTTTCTTCAAATCTCATCTTCTTCTCTTTTGTTTTTGAAACCTCTTTATTCTCTTTTTTCTTTTTGGGCTTATTTCTCTTTTTGGGATTGCTCTTATGCTCTTCGACGATCATGCTTTCAGACTCCACCTCGCTCTCCTCATTTTCTGCAACTTCCAACTCCTCGTTGACAAGTAGCTGCTTTATGATATCTATCTCCTGGCTATCTAGTATCAAATTCTTCTCTTTTTCAGAATCCTCATATACCTCTCTGCTCTCTACAGGAGCCAAAAAGTCCTCCTCTTCGCCTGTCACCACCCCCTTGTTCTTCAAGATCGACTGAAGTACAGCGGCGATCTCAGAAGGTAGAAAAGGTTTTGTGATGACCCTGTCTATCCCATCGACAGCACTCCCTTTTCGGGAACTAAACAGTATCTTTTCCCCGGCTCTTACTTTTTCAAGATACACACCTGCAGCCTCGGCATCACAGCACTTTTCATCGATAAAAACAACATCATACCGTGTTTCGGGTATCATCTCTCCGCCGACAACCTCATCTATGTGAATAGCGGCATCATCACGCGTATTTAGAGAAAATAGCCGGGAAACAACTGGATTTGTATTGACAAGTAAGATATGCATAAATAACTGCTCCAATAAAGTAAATTGGCTATTTTATACTAAATTTGGTTAAAACCCGCGTTGCCATCACTGCTCAACTGCATCTTTTTTTATGACTGAAGTCCGTGGAGAAAAAAATCGCGAAAACACCGATGATGCAGAAAACAAGTGCTATAATTCTCAAAAAGGATTATTATGAATACAATTAAAACTAATTTCTATGATAATGATATCAAGCTGACACTGACAGAAGAAGAGACTGCGGAAATAATTCCAATGACGGAAAAAGAAATATGGAAAAATCCTATAGATGAAAACTTTCTCGGCGGATTCAAGAATAATATTTTGAAACAGGTTGCCACATACGACAAACTGGACAATGAATATGACCGTGCACTCGAAGAGAGAGAGGAGAGACCCCGACAGTTTCCGTTTGAGAGCTTTTTCGAGATGGAACTATCTGCACTATTGAACAATATACAAATCGTGATATTGGATGAGTTGAAAACACTGGGCGGAGGAAGCAATAACTATTTGGACCTGGAGGAGATTCGTGAACTTAGAGAGGTTATAGAGATGGAGATAGAGATAGACAAAGAGAGTATAGCAGCCAATCACCCCGAACTATTTTAAAACAGTTCACTACATCTCTCTGATATCAACAAAACTCCCACTTTCATACGACAGCAGCTTCTCAAAGCTGCTGATCAATCTTGCCGCCGCCTGTTCGGCTGTGACAATATCACTATCGGCAAGTTTTTGTGCAGAAGGATAAATTTCGCGGTCAACCTCTGATAGAATATGCTTCACCATAGGTGTCTCGATCACACCGGGTGCCAATGCAGTAAAGTGAATATGCGGTAACTCTTTGGCATAAATCTGCATAAGCATATTGATAGCATTTTTGGAGAGTGCATAGGCTCCCCAGCCCTTTGAGGCATTGATGGCTGCACCGGAGCTGATCGCTACGATCTGATCGACAGAACCATATATGTCGAGAGCATCGATCAACTCCTTGTTTGCCCAAACATTGACATCCATCACCTTTCCAATATCTTCGAGTGTTGTCTCCCCCATCATTTGTATATCACCGAGAATGCCGGCATTGAGAATGGCAATATCATAATGATGTCGACGAATAAAATCGCTCACTTCTGCCCGGAATAAAAAAGTCTCCTTCAAGTCATAAGGAAAAAAGAAAAAATCAGGATTGGCAACCAAAATAGGCGGACACTCTCGCCCAATCGCATAAACTCTTGATCCCGACTCCAGATACTTTTGTGCCAAACTATAGCCCAATCCGGATCCTACGCCTGTGATTAAAATATTTTTCATTGACGACCCCTTGCT
>JAYEOH010000076.1:0-2934 GCA_034722775.1 Campylobacterota bacterium
GCCTCAAAAAAGTTTGAAGTTCCCTGGAAACCTTCTCCTTATTCCCAGGTTTCAGTTCGGTATTTTTGGCAAATTAGAGCTTCAACCTCTTGATCCTCATAGAATTTGCTACAACCACTAATGAACTCAAACTCATCGAGAGTGCCGCTACAAGTGGATTGACGAAGCCTGCTACGGCGAGGGGGACGGCTATGGTGTTGTAGAGGATGGAGAAGCCCAGATTTTCTTTGACGGCTCGGAAAGTGCGTCTGGAGATTTTGTAGGATTCATAGATACTGTTTGGTTTTTCATCCAGCAGTACTACATCACTGATGGAGATGGCGATATCGGCACCGCTTCCCATAGCGATAGCGATATCGGCACCCGCAAGTGCGATGGTGTCATTGATACCATCGCCTGCCATGACGACGATGTGACCCTCTTTGTGAAACTGCTTGATCATACTTGATTTGTCCTGGGGAAGGAGTTTGGAATGAACCTCTGTGATGCCTGCTGCCCGGGCAACTTTTTGTGCACTTCTCTCATGGTCACCTGTGAGCATCACAACTCGGATACCCATCTCTTTTATTTTTGAGATCGCTTCTTTTGTTCCCTCTTTGATCGTGTCAGTGAGTTCAAAGCGAGCTATAAGTTCTCCATCAATTGCAAACAAAAAGAGTGAATTGTCACTCTCCTGCTCTACTGATATGTCTGACTCTTCCATAAATGCCGGATTGCCTCCGATGATACGCTTTCCGCTGTAGAGTGCGGATACTCCTTTGGCTTCGATGCTTTTCATCTCTTCGAGAGGTAGAGTTTTAAGCGCTTTATGCTCCCCCTGAAGGTATCGCACTATACCTTTGCTGATGGGATGATTTGAAGTTGAGGCGAGAGAGAAGAGCAGGTCGGGGTCAAAATCCCGGTATATTTCTATCTTGACAACGGAGGGTCTTCCCTCTGTGATCGTTCCTGTTTTGTCCAGTGCCAGGAGATCGCTTTTTGCCATTGTCTCTAAAAAGGTTGCTTCTTTGAAAAGGATACCTCGTTTTGCTGCTATACTGATACCGACCAGTGTGGACATCGGTGTCGCCAATCCCAGAGCACAGGGGCAGGCGATGACGATGACAGAGATACCGACGATCAGTGCATGCTCAAAACTTCCCGTAAAGAAAAGCCATCCGGCAAAAGTGAGCAGGGCGATCACAAGGATCGTGGTAGAGAAGTAGCCGGAGATGATATTGGCAAGCTGTTCGATTTTTGGCTTTTTGGTGATGGATTCTTCGAGCAGGCTGACGATCGAGCTGAGCAGTGATTCGGAGGCATCTTTGACTGCCTGATAGCGGATAACTGAATCAAGGCATATTGATCCGCTGAGTATCTCATCTCCCTCTTTTTTGTAGATAGGCTCATTTTCGCCGCTCAGAGAACTCTCATCGAAAGAACCCTGCCCGTTGATGAGAACACCATCGATGACAACTTTTTCACCCGGCTTCAGCTCTATAGTATCACTGGCAACAATATTTTCGATACTCACAAGGCTTTTGGCACTGTCTGCTATGAGAGTGACTTCGGTGGGTGTGCTGCCCATGAGGGAGTCGAGGGTATCCACCGCCTGTTTTTTGCTCAAGACTTCGAGGTATTTTCCTACCAGTACAAAAGTGATGATCATAACCACAGAGTCGAAGTAGACTTCACCCCGCTGTGTCACCATCGCATAGATAGAGTAGAGATAGGCAGAGAGAGCCCCTGAAGCGACAAGAGTATCCATATTGACCACTCTGTTCTTATATCCATAGTATGCACCGCGAAAAAAGATCCACCCGCTATAGAAAAGAACCGGTGTCGCGAGGAGAAATTCTGCCACATTGAGGATATCCTTGAACTCCTGTTTCATTCCTGTGAAGTAGCCGGCGTAGTGTGCGATGGCTATCCACATGATATTCATCGTCCCAAAGACCCCTACAAGAATACGGGAGTAGTAATCTTTTCGCGTCTTGACTGCTCTCTCTTCCTGGAGTTTGGGATCGTAGGGATAGGCATTGTATCCGATAGAGCGAATGGTTTCAATGATCTGCGATAGCTTGATCACTTCGGGATCCCAGACGACTTTGGCTTTGTTATTGGTATAGTTGATGGTTGCTTCGATGATGCCGTCAGTTTTGTGCAGGACCTTTTCGTTGAGCCAGACACAGGCGGAGCAGTGAATCCCTTCGATGATGAGGTTGATCTCTTCGAGTCCATCTTCGTGACTCTTGATATACTTGTTTTTGAATCCCTCCAGGTCGAACTTTTCGAGGTCGTCACTGTGTGGAGTAGCAGGGTCCAGCTGTGTGTCGCCCAGCTTGTCATAGAAGTTCCCCAATCCCTCTTCATTGAGCAGATGATAGACACCCTGGCACCCCTTGCAGCAAAAATATAGTTGCTTGTCGCCCTCATTCTCTTTGATCATTACTTCTTCGTCAAATTCCAGATGACAGTGGGTACAGGCTACTTCGGCCAAGGCAACTCCTTCACGATTAACTTTTCGGTATTCGCGATTTTATCCAAAATAGGGTAAAATCCTTCCTATGGATACCCTTATAGCTCTTATCTTGATACTTATTATTCTTGAACTGTTTGAAGCATGGTGGCAGCGGTCCGATACGATGATGGACGTATTGGCACTTGGATATCATTACTATCAAAAAAGCATTTTTCTCTTTTTTCTGATGCATCCATCGTTTTACTATATTTTGTTTATAATTCTTTTCACGCAGATACTCAATGGATGGATGGTGACGATCCTGCTGCTCAAAAGTGTCGATCTGTTTTTCAAGATCACAATGATGCAAAATCTTTTTGTGAAAGATGAAGTCGATGAAGTGATGGGAACGATTCTCTATGAGCCTTTGAGTCCGTGGATATTTCTAACAGGTGTAAGTCTCTATCCTTTTCTGCTTTTTTATGCACTTACCT
>JAYEOH010000076.1:3034-5161 GCA_034722775.1 Campylobacterota bacterium
AACTTCCAAATTTATAGTTTTTCTATATTCAATAAGAGGAATAATGAGCGAAAATAAAAAACCTAACGGCAATACCCATGCCAATAAAAGAAACAATAGAACCCATGTACCGGTAAGCGGATACAAGATCGAGACACTGCAGCAGAAACCGCTGACTGACCTGGTAGAGATCGCCAAAGAGGTCAAAGTAGAAAACCCCAATGAATTTCAGCGAAAAGATTTGATCTTTGAAATTCTCAAAGCACAGGTAAGTCAGGGCGGGTTCATACTCTATACGGGTATTCTCGAAGTGATGAACGATGGGTATGGTTTTCTTCGTTCGAGTGATGGAAATTTTGCAAACTCCGGAAATGATACCTATGTCAGTTCGACACAGATCAAGCGCTTTGCGCTTCGTAATGGAGATATCGTCACGGGACAGGTAAGGCAGCCTAAAGATCAGGAAAAATATTATGCATTACTCAAAATTGAGGCGATCAATTATTTGCCGCCGGAGAAGTCCAAGCAGCGCCCTCTTTTTGACAATCTGACACCCCTCTATCCTACAGAAAAGCTCAAGCTTGAGTATAACCCAATGAAACTGACAGGGCGTGTTCTTGATCTCTTTACTCCGATAGGAAAAGGACAGAGAGCATTGATCGTGGCTCCCCCCAGAACAGGTAAAACAGAACTGCTCAAAGAGTTGGCACATGGGATTTCACACAATAGCCCCGATGCATCATTGATGGTTTTGCTGGTGGACGAGCGGCCGGAAGAAGTGACTGATATGCAGAGATCTGTCAAAGGAGAAGTCTATAGCTCTACTTTTGATCTCCCAGCGCACAACCATGTCCGTACAGCCGAGATGGTGATCGAAAAAGCAAAACGGCGTGTGGAGATGGGAAAAGATGTGATTATTCTGCTTGACTCCATCACCAGACTGGCACGCGCGTACAATACCGTCACACCAAGTTCAGGAAAAGTTCTCTCAGGCGGAGTGGATGCCAACGCTCTGCATAAGCCAAAGCGATTTTTTGGAGCGGCACGAAATATCGAAGAGGGCGGAAGCTTGACGATCATCGCTACGGCACTCATCGAGACGGGAAGCCGCATGGATGAAGTGATCTTTGAGGAGTTCAAGGGTACAGGTAACTCAGAAGTCGTACTCAATCGTCATGTGGCTGACCGTCGCGTCTATCCTGCTATCGATGTGACCAGATCAGGCACACGAAAAGAGGAGCTCCTCACAGATCCGGAGATGCTGCAGAAAGTATGGGCACTGCGTAATGCGATGCAGAACATGGAAGAGCTGGAGGGATTGAAATTCCTCTTCTCTAAAATGCTTAAAACCAAAACGAACGAAGAGTTTTTGTCGATAATGAACGAGGGCGCATAATCTTGTGAAAATCGGTGTTTTCGATTCCGGTGTCGGTGGTTTAACGGTTGTCAAATCGCTTTTGGAACACAAACTTTTTGATGAGATCATCTATTACGGAGATACAGCCCGTGTTCCCTATGGTACCAAAGATAAAAATACTATCATCCGCTACTCTCTTGAAGCTCTGGAATTTTTCAATAATTTCGATATTGATCTCCTCATCACAGCGTGCAATACAGTCAGTGCCTATGCTCTCAAAGAGATGCGTGAAGCGAGCAGCTATAATATCGTCGGAGTGATAGAGCCGGGAATTCGTGCGATCGAAAACAAGCTCAGCGATAAAGATGCTGAGATTTTGATCACAGGAACGCGTGCGACCATCGCTTCGGGACGATATCAGGCTGAGCTCAAAGAGCGTGGTTATCATAACCTCACTGCTCTTCAGACAGGACTTTTCGTGCCTTTGGTAGAAGAGGGAATCTTTGTCGGAACATTGCTTGATGAGACAATGAAATACTATTTCAAGGATACTTCGGAACCTTCAGCTGTAATCCTGGGATGCACACATTTTCCGCTTATCAGCGGAGAGATACGGGATCATTTCAATAATAAACCTTTGATGATTCACTCAGGTGAAGCGATTGTGGAGTACCTTGATGAACACTACAACATTACTTCACAGGGTGGAGAGAGTGACTTGAAGATTTTTGCCTCTGACAATGTCGAGGGCTTGCGCAGTGTTGCAAGAGGGTGGCTGGGTGACTTTTGAT
>JAYEOH010000076.1:5261-18814 GCA_034722775.1 Campylobacterota bacterium
GCTTCGGCGAACTCTTCCCAAATCAACTCTTTGAGATACTTTTTGAAGTGTCCGTATCCCTCTTTGCCGCTCTGGTATCTTTCGCTGAGTTCCTCTTTGGTCTCATAATCGAGGAAAAGTGAAGCCAATGCAAAAACATTACACCCCTCCGGGTCAAGTGCTTCTCCCAGCGGTGTAGAGTCCGTGACTATTTTGCTGCATCGTTTTTGCAGTGGTTTTTCATCCATAAAGAGTTCGATGGTGTTGCCGTAGCTCTTGCTCATCTTTTCGCCATCGATACCGGGGATGGTTGCCAGTTCTTCTGCTACCATATACTCCGGGAGCGTGAAGATGTCACCATATTCATTGTTGAATTTGATCGCGATATCCCGCGTCATCTCTATATGCTGGATCTGGTCTTTGCCTACAGGGACTTTTTCGCTGTCGAGAATGAGGATATCGGCCGCCATCAAGACAGGGTAACTAAAAAGTGCGTGGCTGGCAGAAATACCTTTGGCAACTTTGTCTTTGTAGCTATGTGCCCGCTCCAGCAATCCCATAGAGGTAAACTTGGAGAGTATCCAGTAAAGCTCAAGTACCTGAGGCATATCACTCTGCACCCAGAAAGTCGTCTTTTCCGGATCTAATCCCATCGAGAGATAATCGACTGCTGCATCCAATGTGTACTGGTGTAGTGTCCGGGCATCTTTGGAGCTGGTAAGTGAATGGTAGTTGGCTATAAAAGTGAAGAGCTCATTCTCCTCCTGAAGCTCGATCATCGGCTTCATAGCCCCAAAATAGTTCCCAATATGAAGTTTGCCTGAAGCCTGGATTCCTGTAAGTACGCGCATGGTGTGTCCTAAATTTTTTGTAATTATAACTTATTTTAATGAGAAATGAGTCATGGTCCATTGTTTTCCTGAATAGTTGATTTGGTATTGTTATTGCCAAGTCTCTGCGGCTCTTGCCCGAAGAGTATCCAGTTGATACTGACCTCCTTATTGTGACAGAAAACAGCGATGGCTTCATAAGGTATTTTGTCTCTTTTTTTTATGACAGCGAAGTATTGAGGGGTGAGTTCCAGTGCCCGGGCAATCTCTTTGTCGTAAACTCTTCGGTTTTTACTGTCGACAGCGATGATATTTTCAATTCGCTGCATGATATCATTGAATACTATCATTTGGTTCCCTGGCGGCACACAGGTATGTGCCAATATAATTTTCAATGATGATATATGAATTATGAAAAATTGAGGAAATATCTGTCAGATTGCTATATTTTGGAGGTGCCTTTAGGTTTTGCTGCTGTCTATCTCGATAACAGTATGGACATTTCCCCTGGGGTTGAAGTCTGCTGTGAGTTTCATCCATTTTGGCTTTAGTTGACTGTATAGTGTATCATAGATTTCATTGGCTGTGTTTTCATGGGAAATATGCCGATCGATAAAGCTGTTGATGTAGAGTTTGATGGCTTTGAGCTCGATCACTTTGTCCGAAGGCGCATAAGAGAGCTTGATTGTGGCGAAGTCCGGATATCCTGAGCGTGGACACCGGCACATGAACTCTGGCAGTTCAATGTTAATGATGTATGTTTTTTGATGTTCATTGGGCCAATAGTTATCTGCTGTGTTGATGTCGAAAGATTGAATCTCTTTTTCACCGTATTTCATAGGGGTTCCTTTAGGTATTGTAGTGTTGGATGAGCTGTCGTTCTGTCAACTGTTTGCCAATGCCAAAGCCCTGGAGATAATCAACCCCCAACTCCTTGAGCTGCTTCTTCTGCTCCTCTTTGTCTACCCATTTTGCAACAGATGTGATCTGCTGTCTCCTGGACATATCGATGAGAGATTTAAATATCGAGAGGCTGTTGCTGTCGTTGAGATTGGTCACAAAATCTCTATCGAATTGAATCACATCAAATTTAAAATGTTTCATATACTCCATAGAGGCATTTGATGATCCGAAATTGTCGATACAGATGCGCAGACCCTTTGCTCTTATCGTGGAAAGTATTTTGAGGTAATTGTTGAGGTTGTGGTGTGTTTTGCGCTCATATATCTCAATGATCAGCCTGTTTGCATCAATCTCTTTCTCTTCCAGGAGTTTGAAAATATTTTCCAAAAAATCACGATCACGCAAAGAGAAGGGTGAAAGATTGAAACTATAGGAGATGTGATCTTCTGTCAGTAGAGCAATTTCGACGATACGCCTGAAAATGGCGAGATCATAGGTTCTCCCTAATCCATGGCGGTTAATGATAGGCAGATAGTCTCGCGGAAGGATCTCTCTGCCTTCTTCCGGCTTGAGCTTGACTGCGATCTCATAGCTATCGATCACTTCTCTCTTGATACTGTAGAGAGGGCGAAAGTAGAGATTGATAGATTCTCTTTCAAGTGCCTTGATGACTGATTTTTCCAATCTGGAGAGGGTTGCTGCATCCTTAACCTCTGCAGGTTTTTTACCCGGCTTGATCTCCCGGGATGACAATTCGTCCTTCAGCAGTGCAAGTGTCTTCTCGGGGTCTGCCTCCCCAAGACCGACGACAGCAAAACGGTAGTCTATCTCTATACTGTCTATAATCTGGTTCTCTTCGGTAAATTGTTTTAGCATTTTTTGGCATGTTGTGCTGTCGAGATTTTGAGCGATGAGGAATTCTGCCCCATAGTGCCTGCCTATCCAGCTCTCTGTTATATGGTTGGTGCGCATGCAGTCGTTTAGCTTGGAAACCAGCGTATGCAGCAGAGTATTTGTTGCAGCTGTACCATAGTTTTCATTGATGGTAGAGAGGTTCCTGATAGAGAGAATGGCTACTGTCTTTGGTTGATGTCGTCTCAGCTTGGCAAGAAAGGCTTCATAGTTGAACCCCTCCGTCACCTGATCTAGCAGAGTCTCCTTGACATCCAGCTCAAGTAAAAAATAGATAAAATAGATAGTAACAAAGACCAGTCCGCCCATCAGGAAAGTATTTTCCGGTGTCCAGGCAGTAAAAGCACCTCTGGAGAATGTTGTATAAAAAAGTAAAAAAATAAGCATAAGAAGGGGAATGCCGGCTCTGAGAGCCAACTTGAAACGCCGCTCTCTCTCCTCTTTAGCCGATAAGAGCATTAGACATCCAGATGCTTGACATCTTTGGCATGGCGCTCGATATAGTTTCGTCTTGGTTCGACTTCATCGCCCATGAAGAGGACGAAAGTATCGCTGGCATTTTCACTGTCATCGATCTTGACGCGAAGCAGTCTTCTGTCTTCCGGATTCATTGTCGTCTCCCAAAGCTGCTCCGGGTTCATCTCGCCCAAGCCTTTGTATCGTTGGATATAAGCACCTTTTTTGGCCGCTTTGTCGATATCTGCCAAGATCCCTAAGAGATCTTTATCCTTGAACTCTTCTGTAATGCGTTCCTGGATATTGCTGTTGATATAGACTGCTTCGTTGTAGTGGGGGTTGGTGAAGAGTATATCGTCGATGATGAGCTCTTCAAGTCCATCTTTGGTCTGGACAAAGAGGTGGATTTTCTCCTCGTTGATCGTCTCATTGAGGATATTGTATCCCAAATCAGTAATGAATTTTTTGACGACTTTTGCAAGATCCTCATTGTCTGTTCCTACAATATCAGGATTTTCGATCATATATCTGAGCACTTCAGGCAGTGCAAAACGCTTTTCGATCTCTTTGAGCGTCATCTGGTAATAGGCTACCATTTTGAAGAGCTCTATCAAGTCATTGCGTCCCATCGTTTCGCTCTCCACGACGGAGATGCCATTCTCGATCAGGAAATCATTGAGCGACTTATCATCTTTGAGATAGGTTTCATTCTTCCCTTTTTTGTAGCGATAGAGCGGAGGCTGCGCGAGATAGAGATAACCCTTTTCGATCACCGGCTGGAGGAACCTGAAGAAGAAGGTCATCAGGAGAGTCTGGATATGGCTGCCATCGACATCTGCATCGGTCATGATGATGATCTTATGATAGCGGAGCTTCTCTTCATTGAACTCATCTCCGATACCGCAACCCATAGCGGTGATCATATTTTTGATCTCATCAGATTTGAGGATCTTCTCCAGGCGTGCCTTTTCAACATTAAGAATTTTACCTTTGAGCGGCAAAATTGCCTGAAAGACACGATCTCGCCCCTGCTTGGCCGAGCCGCCGGCAGAGTCACCTTCCACCAGGTAGATCTCCGAGAGTGACGGGTCTTTGCTCTGGCAATCTGCCAGTTTCCCGGGAAGGGTTCCGATACTCATAGAATCTTTACGCTTTACCAGGTCTTTGGCGCGCTTGGCAGCATCCCGGCCTTTGGCGGCAAGGATAACATGTCCCATGATCGCTTTGGCTTCGATAGGATTCTCTTCGAGGTACTTATTGAGTCGCTCATAGATAAATTTCTGCACCAATGGGCGGACATAGCTCGACCCCAGTTTGCCTTTGGTCTGTCCTTCAAACTGCGGTTCCGGTACTCTGACAGAGATAACGGCGACAAGCCCCTCTTTGCTATCGTCGCCGGTGATTTTGGTATTTTTCTCTTTGGCATTGGCATTTTTGTGGATATACTGAGAGATCGAGCGGGTCAAACCTGCTCTGAATCCCGCTTCGTGAGTACCGCCGTCGGCTGTCTTGATGTTGTTGACAAAAGAGACGAGTTTTTCGCTGTCGGCATCACAATACATCAGTGCAATATCCATCTCTATATCATCTGCTTTCCCCTCAAAAAACTGAGCAGTCGAGAGGGCTGTCTTGCTATTCAAATCTTCAACAAACTGCTTGATTCCTCCCTCAAAGTGGAAAGTCTCTTTGATCCCTTCTCTCTCATCGGAAAAGACGATGGTGATCCTGGGGTTGAGGTAAGCAAGCTCTTTGAAGCGTTTCATCACAATGGCAGATTGAAAAGAGACAGATTCTGTGAAGATGCTCTCGTCAGGCCAAAATTCGATTTTGGTTCCTTTCTTTCTGCTTGTGCCTGTAATTTCAAGAGGCTTGACAGGGATTCCTTTTGCAAAGTCCTGCTCATGGGTGTGACCATCTCTGAAAACAGTAAGATGAAGATCTTGAGAGAGCGCATTGACGACGGAGACACCTACACCATGCAGTCCGCCTGATACTTTATAAGTGTCTTTATCAAATTTACCACCGGCATGCAGTACAGTCAATACTACCGTGGCAGCAGATATCTTTTCGGTTGGATGTTCTGCAACAGGAATCCCCCGTCCATTGTCTTCGATGATGGCTGATCCTGCTTTGGTCAGTGTCACTTTGATCGTGTCGCAATAGCCTGCCATTGCTTCATCTATAGAGTTGTCCACAACTTCGTAGATCAGGTGATGAAGACCCTTGATCGATGTATCACCGATATACATTCCCGGTCTCTTTCTGACTGCTTCAAGCCCCTTGAGGACTTTAATATTACTGGCACCGTATTCACTCATTGGTATACCCCTTGCTATAATTCCTCTTATTTTATCCAAAAAATGGTAAGAGAAGCGTTAATACCTTCAAATGGATATTTTATTCAACTCCTTTGAATTGGTATAGCCCTGCTGAGTCACCCCAAACGCTGCTTCGGCAGCCTTGATAGATCCATTTCTCACTTTTCCATCTTCGAGGGCGGCTGCCATCGCGCTGCTTATTATGATTGTCAGCTTCAAAACCCTTCCTTTTGGCGCATATTTTTTCAATTACTGGAAAACATCATAAGCTTTTTACATAGTTTGAGATATTATAAAGATAAATATTGCGGTACTGCTTATAGTTTGAGCAGTTGCTAATTTTCTCTTATGGGGTTACTGAATGAAAAAAAGTTTATTGATAGCGATTGCAGTTGCATTTCTCTTTGCGGGATGTCTGGGGAAGAAAGATGAGGTGTCTGAATATAATAAGCCGGCACTCCACTGGTATAAAAAAATTGCTGAATCTGTTGCCAAATCCAATTTGGATAAAGCAGATGAATACTATCTGTCGCTCAAGAGTGAGCATATACGCTCACCGCTGCTGCCGACAGCAATCATCATGCTCGCCCATGGGCATATGGAAGCAGAAGAGTATCTGATGTCAAATTACTACTTCGATGAGTACAACAAGCGTTTCGCGACCAGCGAAGGTCGTGAATATGCCAATTTTATGAAATTGAAATCGGCCTTTTTTGGCATAAGAGATGTCAATAAGGACCAGAAGCTAATGCTCGATACGGTCGGAAATGCTGAAAAATTTGTCTTGCGTTACCCCGACTCAGCCTATGACCCACTCGTCAAGACGATACTGGTCAGACTGCATATGAGCCAGTATCTGCTCAATGAAAATATTGCAGCGCTCTATAATCGCGTCGATAAAGACAAGGGAGCAAAGATCTATCGTGCCAAGAACAAGCAGTCCCCTCTCAATATGGATGATATAGAGTTGCCCAAAAAAGGTATTTTGAGTAAGGTGTTTGACTAATATGCAGTTGAGTGATTATGATGAATTTCCTTCTGTGCTGCCAGTGCTCGTGGAGGATGACCTCTTTTTTTATCCTTTTATGATCAGTCCGATCTTTCTGAGTTCTCAGGAAGATATCGACGCGGCAACCTATGCGATGGAGAACAATTCACTGCTTTTCGTCACTTCCACGAGAGAGGGTCACGAGGGTGAGCGTGAGTTTGATGCGATCTATACCTATGGTGTAGTCGGCTCGATCATGCGTAAAGTACATATGCCTGACAGTCGTGTCAAGATCCTCTTTCAAGGCTTGGCTCGCGGTGTTATCATAGCGCCGCAAGAGGGCACATTTCCCCGGGCTATTATCGATATCGTTCAAAATGAGGAGTATAATCAGCTCAAAGTAGATGCCCTGATGGATATCCTGCGTGACAAGATCAAGCAGCTCTCCGCCGTCAACAGTGCATTCCCGGCAGATCTGCTGCGGACGATCGAAGAGAATGATGAGCCGCATCGCATAGCCGATTTGGTCTCATCGATGCTGAGGTTGGGGAAGACACAGGCATACGAACTCTATATAGAAACCAATATCGAAAAGCGTCTTCTTGCGCTGGTGGATATTATCATAGAAGAGATGGAGTCCGCCAAGGTGCAGCGTGAGATACGCAACAAGGTCCACTCCAAAATCGAACAGACCAATAAAGAGTATTTTCTCAAAGAGCAGCTCAAGCAGATACAAAAAGATCTCGGCACTGACACACAGAGAGAAGAGGAGATCGCGCTTTTCCGTGAGAAACTCGAAGCGATCAAAGCCCATCTCGAGGAAGATGCCTACAAAGAAGTCAAAAAGCAGCTCGATCGTTTTGCGCGGGTGCATCCTGACAGCGGAGATGCGAATATACTGCAGAGTTATCTGGAGTGGATTTTTGAAATGCCTTTTGGAACATTCGCCAGAAAAAAACTCAGTGTGAGTGATGTTGCGAGGGAGCTTGACAGGGATCACTACTCGCTGGAGAAACCTAAAGAGCGTATCGTAGAGTTCTTCTCTGTGCGGGAACTTGCAGAGCTCAGAGGTATGAGGCAGAGTGATTCCAAAGGTGTAATCCTCTGTTTTACCGGTCCTCCCGGAGTCGGCAAGACTTCGCTTGCAAACTCTATCGCGACTGCGCTGAAGCGACCGCTTGTGCGTATTGCATTGGGCGGATTGGAAGATGTCAATGAACTCAGGGGACATCGCCGTACCTATGTCGGTGCAATGCCGGGCAGGCTGGTGCAGGGATTGATCGAAGCCAAAAAGATGGATCCGGTCATTGTCCTCGATGAGATTGACAAGGTAGGGCGGAGTCAGCGGGGAGATCCTACCGCAGCGCTGCTGGAGATACTGGATCCGGAGCAAAATGACCACTACAGGGATTACTATCTGAACTTTCACATTGATTTGAGCAAAGTGATCTTCATCGCTACTGCCAATGACATAGGCAGAATCCCTTCGCCGCTTCGCGACAGGATGGAGTTTATCTCCCTGAGCAGCTATACGCCCAATGAGAAATATGAGATAGCGCAACGCTACCTCATCCCGCAGGAGCTGAAAAAACATGCGCTCAAAAAGCGTGAATTTTCTCTCTCGGCTCCTGCATTGAAAAAACTGATCGAAGAGTATACCCGCGAACCGGGGGTAAGAAACCTCCGTCGCAAGCTGGCTGCACTGATGCGCAAAACTGCGCGGCAGCTGCTTGAAAACAGAGAGTTGGAAAAAGTCTCTATAACACTGAAAAACCTTGACAAGTTCGCTGATAAAAAAGTTTTTGAAATTTCACCGGTAGAGGATCTTCCTCAGGTCGGTGTCGTAAATGGTCTTGCCTGGACTGCCGTGGGCGGCGATGTCCTGACAATCGAAGCGATCAGGATCAAAGGCAAAGGCTTGATGCAGCTCACGGGAAGTCTCGGGGATGTGATGAAGGAGTCAGCACGAATCGCCTACAGCGTAGTTAAGATACTTGTGGATAAGGGCGTAGTAAATATCCCGCAGAAGAGTATCCCCCTGAGTGTCAAAGAGCGCGAAGAGAAGATGCAGGTCGATGCGAGTGAAATCTACAAACGATATGATCTGCATATCCATGTGCCTGAGGGTGCTACACCCAAAGATGGACCAAGTGCGGGTATCACGATGGCGGCGGCGATCGCATCGATCCTGAGCGGCCGGAAAGTTGACAATAAAGTCGCTATGACAGGAGAACTGACTCTAACGGGGAAAGTGCTGCCTATCGGCGGACTTAAAGAGAAGCTGATTGCAGCTTATAAAGCAGGAGTAGCCAAAGCATTGATTCCTGCAAAAAATTATCAAAGAGATCTCGAGGATATTCCCGATGAAGTCAAAGAGCATATAGAGATTATCAGTGTAAAGCGTATAGAAGATGTACTTAAAGAGGTGCTGCTGTAAAATAGTTGAGTATTTATCTCTTTAAGCTAAGGACTTTTAGGAACCTCCGCACCCCGAGGGCATTTCCCGCCGGGCAACTTGTTCGAGGCAAAGAAGATCATATTATGTCCACTGATCAATAACCCGTATTAAATCTTTCTCTATAATCGGCTTTCGCAGGAAGTCATTGGCTCCACTGTCGAAAACCTCCGTTTTTTTCGTATCATCAGTGCTCAATACAATGACAGGGATATGGCTATTTGCCATATCTGAGCGGAATATTTTTAGAAACTCTATTCCATTGAGTATCGGCATCATGATATCAAGAAGAATCAGATCAACATTATCTTCTCTTTTTGTTACCTCCAGCGCCTCTGCGCCGTTTTCAGCTTCTGAAATATTGCTGACTTTAGCATTTTTTTTCAAGAGTGCTTTGAGTAACATTCTGTTGATCATGTCGTCATCTACAACCAGTACATTCAATTTCATTATTTCTTATCCCCTATATTTTTTTATCAAAGTTTCGAGTGTCTCTTTGGAGAGTATATGCGGAGTTGATTCTCCCCGTACAATATCAGCCTTTTGAGTATTCTCCTGATCTAAAAGAGCGATTATAGCAACATGTTCTTCTATCTGTCTGAGATCAGAAGGCAGCAGATCGGCATCAGATATGAGAATGTCATAGTTGCCTGATATCGCCTCTGTTGTCAGATTTGGCAATGCGTCAAGTATGGTGCAGTCCTGATCAAGATTGTTGATCATTTTGGCAAGAATACGACCCTCGAGGAGACTTCTCTTTGCAATGAGTATCTTGTTTGCATGTTTATTCTCCTCTGCATCCAACTTGATAGAATCAATGAAAGCTGTACTCTCTGCTGCTGTCTCTTGAACCTCTTCCGAAATAGCCGGTTTTTCTACAGCCAATATCTCTTCAACTTCTTCGCTATCGGCTTCTGTCCGTTCTGCAATCTTGTCACCAAGATATTTATTGAGTACTACGAGAAGTTCTGAGGTCTCCAACGGTTTGGATATATATTCATCCATTCCTTCGCTCATGAACCTTTCTCTGTCGCCCTTGAGTGCATTGGCAGTCAAAGCGATGATCGGAATATGCTGCAACTCTTCATCCTCTTCATAGTCAAGGATCTCATGCGTTGCTTCTATGCCATCCATCACCGGCATCTGAATGTCCATAAATACCAGATCGTACTCATTGTTTCGTCGTTTTTCAAATGCCTCCAGTCCATTATTTGCCAAATCAACTGTGAGTCCGGACTCTTCAAGAATATGGCGGATCAGTTTTTGGTTGATGATATTGTCTTCGGCGATGAGTACTTTTGCATTGAAGTAGTTACCTGTTTTTTGTCTCTTCTCCTCTGCTTTTTCAATGGTACTCTTCGAGCTTCGAATGATTACTTCTCTGACTTTGGTAAGTGTTACAGGCTTATAGAGAACATTCTCCTGGGCAACACCCAATGCCTCTATTTTGTCACGACTGGTTACGCTGGCGATAACTATCAGCTCCGACTTGTCCAGGTTGTGCAGCGAGTCTAGAATACTCTGTTTCGCATTGTCGATATCTATCCAATATTTTTTACAGAGATTTCCGTCTTTGAGCTCTTTGAGTTCTCCGACTGATTCAAAAAGCTTGACATTTGGACCATAATACTCGAAGTAATTGTCGAGGTAATTATCCAGCTTGGTTGCAACCTCCTGCTCATACTTGGCCATTTCAAGTGAAGTAAAGGCGTTGAAGAGGTCTGTCTCTGTGGAGGGAAGCTCTTCGAGTGCAAGGCTGAAGAAGAAAGTTGTACCGTGATCCTTGACACTTTCAAGTTCAAGTTCTCCACCCATCAACTCTACAAATTGGCCGGAAAGAGTCAATCCCAAGCCTGTTCCCCCGTATTTTCTGGTAACAGAGATGTCTGCCTGAGAGAATGCGGTAAAGATTCTGGACTGCTGCTCCTTTGTCATACCGATACCATCATCCTGGACGCTGAAGCTTATTTTCTCACGCCCGCCCTCTTCGTTATCAATTTTTTTGATCTCGACATTGATTTCACCGCCATAGTTGGTGAATTTGATGGCATTACTCAAAAGGTTGATGAGAACTTCTTTGATCTTGGTCGGGTCACCTTTGAGTTTCTTGCTGATCATAGGATCGAGATAATAATTGAGGTCAATATTTTTCTCGGCGGCACTGACACCATAAGTTTCTACTGCACTGTTAAACTCTTCTTCAACATCAAAGGCAATACTCTCAATCTCCACCTTGTTGCTCTCAATCTTGGAGAGATCAAGAATATTATTGATAATACTTAGGAGATTTTCAGAACTTTTATCAATAATCGAGAGAAACTCATGCTGTTCATCACTGAGTTCGGTTGTTTTAAGCAACTCTGTAAATCCGACAATACCGTTGAGCGGTGTTCGAATTTCGTGAGACATATTGGCGAGAAAGAGTGATTTTGCTTCGTTTGCCTGAAGTGCTGACTGTTTGTCATCTTTGGCGGAATCTGCCAAGTGCTCAAGGAATCTATAGGCTGACTTGGTGCCTTCATGGGTGCCAAGGTCAACATTTTCGATCTCCATAGTATCTGAAAGAAGATACTGGTCGCTCTTTTTCATCTCATCGACTGCTTTGTTGAGAACATCCTCGAGCTCTTTGATGTTGTTTGAGATATCTCTAGTAGTTGAGAATCCAACAAAAGCAAGGACGATAGCCAGTATCCAAATCAGAGAAGAGATAGCAAGTGTAAGAATTTGCTGCTGGAGATATGCTTCGGATTTTTTCCAGAGTTTATTTGATACGATTGTCTGTGCCTTGGAGAGCAGAGAGATTTTCTTTGTCTGGAGCGTAAACCAGTCTGTCGGATCTTCAGCGTAGTCTCCGTTGTCTACATCGGTTAGGATTGCCGAAGATGTCTCAGCCAACTCTATAAGCATGTTTCTGTTTTTTGGATCACTGTAGAGTTTATCTATACTCTTCGACATATCCTTGTCAGCGATTTCACGAGGGTCAAATCCACTCGCTTTAGTTTTGAAGCTATCCCAAAGTGCAATCTCTTCAAAAGCCATTGAAGCTTTTTTGGCCATAAAGTATGAGACAAAACCTCTCTCCAGACCGGCATTTTCTTTTGCAATATCAATCTTGTTAAGTGTGCCTATCAAAGAAGCAATCTCAGTATTTAGTGCAAAATTATTGGCTTGCAGCAGGCTGTCGACAGTAGGAGTGGCAATCAACTCGGTGTATCCTTTGAAAAAGATATCGGTAAAGTCACTCTCTGTACCGTCTGTTTTGGCTCTGATATCAGGTAGTTTCTTGATGTTTCCCAAAAGTGTATTGTATTTTACAGAATCGAGCTGCTGCTTGTCGATAAGCAGAAAGGGAAGATAGGCTTTTGATTCTACTTTGAGATTCCCCTTGAGTTTTTTGGTTGCTTTGTCGAGCACACCTCTCTGTTTTTGAAGCGGATCAGAAAAGCTTTTTTTGTCAGAACCCAGATAGAGTGCTGTCAAACCACGCTCTTTACCTGTCTGGATCAAAACATCATTGAGGAGAGCATTGTTTTTCAGGACAGTTTTAAGACCATTTGCTTTTTCGTAATTTTGATAAGAGGTTACCAAAAAGTAACTTGATAGCAAAATGAGCAGAGCGATTGGCAAGAGCCCGGTTAGTTTCAGTCTATTTTTGATAGTCATAATCTAGTTACTCCCTTCGTGATGTGATATTTGGTGCATATAGAGTTCAAATGCCAGGAATTGACCCCAGTATTTTTTGAGCAGAGGTTCGAAGCGAGATCTATCTTCGCAGAATTGGATCTCTTCGAGTGTGTCTGCCAAAGGATTGATTCTCAGGTTGCTTGCCACGCCTTTAAGCTTATGTCCTATTCGGTGTATCTCGTCTATATCACCTTTTTTGCAGGCATCCATAAAATTTATTTTTTCTTCATGTGCCTGAATTATGAAGTCGTTGACAAACTCTTCGATCAAGTCAACTGGCAGACTCAAATCTTCTGAAGCTTTTTCAAGCTGAAAATCAAAGTGAATCGGCTTGATATCATCAAGTGTCAAGATGCATATTTGATTATCATAGACCTCCTCTTCCAATTCGGATACGGTATCATCCGGCTCCGTTTCAAGTGTTGTCAAATTTGAGAGTGTAAGATAAAACGCTTCAATAGCTCTCTTCTCTTTTTCTCCAGACGCTCCTTCTGCTTTTTCGAGAATTTCTGAAAGGGTAGAGAGGTGAAGCATCTGGGCAAGTTTGTAGAGTGAGAGGGTGGCCTTGTGATGTTCTGTGCTCTCTATGTCTTTGACTGCCTCTTCTTGCTCGATCGCCTTATCGATGAACTCATCCAGGAATTCAGAGTAGTCCTCTTTTGAGATACCCAGTATTTTACTGTTCTTTTCTGTATCAATAAAGATGCTTTCGTCTGAAGGTGCCAGGTACTCTTCATTTTCCTCTTCTGCAGCCTCATCTTCTTTGACTTCTTCTTTTTCAGTCGGCTTCAGGAAATCAATCTCCTCGTCAGGAAGAAGGTTGATATCATTGTTGCTGGCAGAATCATCCTCTTTCTCGTCTGTCAGGAAAACAATTTCACTCTCCTCATCAGGAAGAAGATCGATCTTATCGTCAATATCTTCTTTGGGTAATAGGTCCAGAATCTCTTCCTCTTCGACCGAATCCTCCTCAATGGGCTTCAGGAAATCAATCTTCTCGTCAGGAAGAGGGGTGATATCATTATCGC
>JAYEOH010000076.1:18914-46361 GCA_034722775.1 Campylobacterota bacterium
TCGATCTTATCGTCAATATCTTCTTTGGGTAATAGGTCCAGAATCTCTTCCTCTTCGACCGAATCCTCCTCAATGGGCTTCAGGAAATCAATCTTCTCGTCAGGAAGAGGGGTGATATCATTATCGCTCTCCTCCTCTTCGTCTACTAAAAATTTAACTTGATCGTTAGTTGCCTCAGGGAGGTCAACAGGGGAAGGAACTGCCTCTTTGATCTCAGAGAGTTCAATCAAAACAAGATCACCCATGAGTGTTGTGAGCGGATATCTATTTTGTGTGAGTGTTATGGTATTGATTCCTGTGGCTATCTCCAGCGTGCCGTTGCCCAACTCGTTGAATTTGAGTTTACTGTTTATAAGTTGTGTAAACAACCCCTGTAGATGATCTATCTTCAACAGTGACAAAAAGTCACTGTCTGCCGCGACAACCTGATTGTCCAGATTTACGATGTAATACATACTTGACTGCTCCTTGACTTTAGTTTTCTTCTTCTAAGAGTTTCTCATATAACTCTTCTGCATCTTCGATCTCTGAAGGTGTTGCCGGTTTCCTTGCAGCACTATACCCTACAATTTCCCCCTCCCTTAAGATAGGGGCAATATGGCTGTATACCCAGTAGTATCGCCCATCTTTTCGAAGGTTTTTAACTGTGCCTGTCCAACTTTCACCTTTTTGTATCGTCTCCCAGAGCTCTTTGAATGCAACTTTCGGCATATCGGGGTGACGGACAATATTATGATTTTTTCCTACAAGTTCGCTCTTGTGGTAGCCGGCAATTTCACAGAACTTTCGATTGCTGTAGGTGATGATGCCCTTGAGATCCGTATCACTTACTATGATGCCATCCTCAAAGGTATAGCGCTCATCTATCGGAGTAGGTCTTTCCATATAAATCCTTTCCTGAAAACCCTTGTTATAGCATCATGATACACTATAATTTTGGTTTGTCTCCTCTCGCTCTTGCCATATGTTGATATGACAATACTTCTTTATTACTTTATACTAAGAAAACTAAAAGCAGAATGAAAAGTGCTGATTTGCTTTGGAATATTTCTCAAAATACAAAATTTAGGGTAAATTTAGCTTCATTAAATTGGAAATCGTAAGTTCAGGCTTATGAATTCTGCTCATCACTTTTGATCAGTTTGGCAGATTTTGGTCCAATCACAGTTGAAATTTCATCCAAATCAGCTCTCCGAATCGCTTCAAATGAACCAAAATAGTCCATAAGCTTCTTGATGGTTGCTTTGCCGATACCTTTTTTGTTGAGGAGTGAAACCTGGGTATCTTCTCTGCGTTTTTTGTTTTGATGATAAGTGATGGCAAAGCGATGCGCTTCGTCTCTTTGCCGCTGAAGCCAATGCAGGCGCTTGTCATTGGCTTTGAGCTCGATGATGCCTTCTGTCGTATAGATGAGGTCTTTGGCGGCACCTTTGGCGCGATGGGCTTTGGCATCGAGTTTCTCTTTGGCGATGGCAATGACATCGAGATGTGTATGGGATGCTTTGAGCAGCTTTCTTGCAAGTGAGAGATTCGCCTGACCGCCATCGAGGATCCAGAGGTCGGGAGCAGGATGCTCTTTGAAATCATTTATCCTGCGTGTGAGCATCTCCCTCATCTGCCCATATTCATCCCGTTCGTGGAGTTCATAGCGGCGGTAACTGTTTTTGTCCCATTTCTCCTCGTCCCATACTACCATAGCACCAACAGCAGCAGCGCCCATCATATGCGAATTGTCAAAGGTTTCTATGCGGTATGGGATAGCGGAAAGCGAGAAGAGGTCGGCGATTTGCTGCTCAGTGAGATTGTCACTCTTTTGCTGTTTGAGCAGTTCACGGGCATTCTGAAGTGCCAGTGTCGTCAGTTTGGCTTTGGGGCCCCTGATCGGCGTAACAAGTTTTATCTTTTTACCAAAGCGCCTGCTCAGTGTGGCAGCAATCTCCCGGTTCTCGCTAAACGCATGGGCGACAAGAATCGTTCCGGAAGCATGAGGAAGATCAACACTGTAGTACTCCAGAAGTGCCTGCTTGTATGCTTCGTTTTCATCAAAGATATGGGTATGCCTGAAATAGCTGAAGGTACTGGAGATGATCCTGCCGCCACGCATAAAGAGTTTGACAACAACGCCGCGCTCATCACCATTGAGAATAGCAAAGATATCCAGATCGGTATCCTGTGCCAGATCGACAGGGGAGGTGAGTGTCAGTGATTTGATCGCTTCTGCCATATCACGGATTTTGGCCGCCTCCTCAAAGCGTTCATTTTCGGCAAGCCGGAGCATCCTGCTCTCCAGGGCAGTTGTCAATTTTCTGCGTTTGACGATCGCCTCCTTGGCTTCGTCGACGATGGCGGCATACTCCTGGGCTGTTACTTTGCCTTCGCAGGGAGCCAGGCAGCGCTTGATCTGATAAAAAAGACAGGCTTTCCCCTCTCTCAGGCAGTTTTTCTTTTGAACGAGAGGGAAGAGTTCATAGAGAGAATCGAGCAGTGCCCTGCCTCCGCTTGGAAAAGGACCATAATAGGTAATGGATTTGCCTTTGAGCACTTTGCGCGTGAGTTCAAAACGAGGAAACGGATCTTTTTCATCTATATAAAGATAGGGATAGGTTTTGTCATCCCGAAGGAGGATATTGTATTTAGGTTTGAGCTGTTTGATCAGGGAGTTTTCCAGGATCAGAGCATCCTCTTCACTCTCTACTACAATGTAGTCAAGAGTCTCTGCTTCGCGGAGCATTTTGAGAATACGGGGAGAGAGGGCAGGGTTTGCCTTGAACTCCGGTGTAAAGCGAAAATAACTCCTGACGCGGTTTTTGAGACTCTTGGCTTTTCCAATATAGAGAAGCCTCTCTTCTCTGTCAAAATATTGATAAACACCCGGGGTATCGGGCAGAATGCCAATACTTTGCAGGAGAGAGGGTGGCTCTGTTTTGTATGCCGAGTCGGACACTAGGGCTTCTTTCTATTGTCTAAAATGCGTTTTTTGATCGATTCAAACTTGTCTATAATCTCCTGGTCTCCACTCCGAATGAAAAAGTCAGCCTGGGCATGTTCATAATATTTGGGATCAGTTGAGAGGGCTTCCTCTTGTGCGGGGGCGTAATATTTGGAATTGAAGATGACAACATTATCAGCAGACATTTGTTGGCAGGTTTTGTCATGTTCTGCCAGCATTGTTAATACGCTTTTTAATAAATCTCTATTATAATTGAGTTCCATCTTGTACCCCGGATGTGACAGTGCAACAAAGAGCGTCGCTTTGTCAAGATAGACAAAAGCGATTGCCTGCTGAAACTTCAGGGGAAGAAGTTGGATAAACTTTCTATAGCATGTATGCTTGCGGAGGGATTTAAATTGAGGTTGGTGAGAGAGATGAGACAAAATCGAAGAAGCATTTTTCATGGGGTGATTATAGCATCAATTTGCTGTATTGTACTGGCGGGCTGCGGGCATAAAACAGGTGTGGTTTATGTGCCGGATAGTGAAAAAACAGCCACTGCAAAATAGAGCCTGAGCCCTATACAAAAGGTGTGAAAAAGTGAAGAAATACGATGTTCTGATTGTTGGTGCCGGGATCGCGGGACTCTATGCTGCAATGAACCTCCCCAAAAGCAAAAAGGTTCTTGTCGTCTGCAAAGATGTCCCCTGGGAGTGCAATACCTTTTATGCGCAGGGTGGAATGGTAACTGCACTCAACGAGGATGATATATCTTTGCATGTCAAAGATACGATCGAGGCTGGTGCATTTCATAATGACAGGGAAGCTGTCGAAATTATGAGCCGGACAAGTCTTACGACGACAGCAGATATTATTGCCAAGGGTATGGAATTTGACAAAAATGAAGCAGGAGAACTCCTCTATACCAAAGAGGCGGCACACTCTGTAGAGCGGATCATTCATGCCGGAGGTGACGCAACAGGACGCTATATGCACTACTTTATGATGGTGCAGAACAAGCATGAATTGCAAAAAAATACGCTGGTGTATGACCTGCTGATCGAAAATGGCCGCTGTTATGGTGTCAAAGCGACCGTCAACTACAAGCCCAAGACGATCTATGCTGATGAGGTGATCATCGCATCCGGCGGTGTCGGGTCTCTCTATCAGCTCAATACCAACTCCCGGTCAGTCAGCGCCGATATTCATGGCATTTGTGTAGAGAAGGGGATTGAGCTGGCGGATATGGAGATGATGCAGTTTCACCCTACGGTTTTTGTCAAAACTCCTTTTGCACGAAAGTTGCTCTTGACGGAAGCGTTGCGTGGCGAAGGAGCCCATGTAGTCAATGAAGAGGGGAAGCGTTTCCTCTTTGACTATGATAAGCGGGGCGAGTTAGCCAGCAGGGATATCGTCTCCCGTGCGATTTTTGACTATAAGCGCCAGCATCAGAAGGAAGAGGTCTATCTGGATTTCAGTATGTTTGGCGAAGAGTTCTTTCATCATCGCTTCCCCAATATTACCAAGACTTTCGCCTCTTTGGGCTACAATTTTCCGGAGGATAGAGTGCCAATATCTCCGGCCTTCCACTATGCGGTTGGCGGTATCAAGAGTGATACGCATGGGCGTATCGATGGCATAGAGGGACTTTATGTAGTCGGCGAAGCAGCATCGACGGGAGTACATGGTGCCAATCGACTGGCTTCCAATTCATTATTGGAGGGTGTGGTCTTTGCGAAACGTACAGTTGACTATATTCTCGGAAAAGAGAAAAGCCGAATCGAAACACCGAGTTTTGATAAAGATTACGGTAACATTCTTCATAAGGATAATGATAAGGTTTACAAGCAGAAGCTGCGTCAGGTGATGTGGGATGATATCGGTATCATCCGAACAAAAAAGGGGTTGCATGAAGCTAAAAATCTGATTTATGATATGAAAAACAGAGAAATTGGACGATTACTCGAATTGAGGCTTAATACTGCATCGGCGATCGTCGATGCGGCGCTTGCCAGAAAAACATCTCTGGGGACACACTATATAGAAGAGGCATAAAATATATTTATGCCCGGTAATTACAGAAATTAGGAGGAAGTATGGAAGAGACGCTACATTTAACATGGACTTGGGTTGGTATTGCATCATTGGCAGTATTTGTTATAGGATATTATTTTATCGCTACAGAGGAGAAGTATGAGATAAATAAGGCAAAACCGGCACTATTTATCGGTACCTTTATGTTTATGCTCATCGGTATCTACTATGCGATCAACGGTCTGAATGTAGATCCGCTGCATGATGAGATGGAGTTACTGATCCTGGAGATTGCGCAAATCTTCTTCTTCCTCTTTGTTGCGATGACTTTTATCGAAACAATGATAGAGAGAAATGTTTTTGATGTCCTGAAGTATAAACTGGTTTCAAAAGGATATACCTACAAGCAGCTCTTTTGGCTGACGGGGGTTTTGGCATTTTTCATCTCTCCTGTGGCAGACAACCTGACAACAGCTCTGATCCTCTCTACGGTACTCTTCACGATCGACAAAGAGAACAAGGCATTTCTCGTTCCCGGTGCGATCAATATCGTGGTATCTGCCAATGCCGGGGGTGCCTGGAGTCCTTTCGGTGATATTACAACACTGATGGCCTGGACTGCGGGAAAAGGAGAATTTGCTGATTTCCTTACACTCTTTCCGGCATCTATCGTCGGATGGGTGATCACAGCCTGGCTGTTGTCCAAATTTGTACCTGAAGGGAAGCCGCCATTTTCAGACCAAACGGATAAACAGGAGGAGCTCAAACCAGGAGCGAAAGTGGTCATCTGGCTAGGTGTTGCCACCATAGCTATGGCAGTATTGGGTCATCAATTTTTCCATTTTCCGGCGATGTGGGGAATGATGTTCGGCTTGTCAGTACTGAAGCTTTACTCTTTCCAGCTCAGGCATACAGAGGGTGAATCTTTTGATATTTTTGTCAATATGCAAAAAGTTGAGAACGACACGCTGCTCTTCTTCTTTGGTATTTTGGCGGCAGTAGGAGCACTGCACTTTTTAGGATTCCTGCATTATATCGTCGAACTATACAATATAATAGGTCCAACCGCAGGTAACATCAGTATTGGATTTATTTCGGCGATCGTAGATAATGTTCCTGTAATGAGTGCTGTCTTGAAAGCCAACCCTGAAATGGGACTGGATCAGTGGCTTCTCGTGACACTTGCAGCAGGGATAGGCGGATCTATGATCAGCTTTGGTTCTGCCGCCGGTGTCGGTGTAATGGGTAGGCTAAAAGGTATTTATACTTTTGGTTCACATATGAAATATGCCTGGACGATCGTCATTGGATACCTTGTCTCTATGGTCGTCTGGTATGTGCAATTTCAAATCCTGGGGCTCTATTGATGTTCAAATCAGTTCCTATACTTATTTTAGACTTCGGATCACAATATACACAACTGATTGCAAGAAAGCTTAGAGAGAGCGGCGTCTATTGTGAAGTTATTCCCTATAGAGAAGAGTTAGAAGCGATCAAGGCCAGAAAACCTCAGGGGATTATCCTCTCCGGCGGTCCGGCTTCTGTCTATACTGAAGATGCCTATAAGCCGGATGAGGGCATCTGGGATTTAGGATTGCCGATCATGGGTATCTGCTACGGCATGCAGCTCATTACACAGCATTTCGGCGGCGAAGTGATCCCTGCGGCTCACCATGAGTACGGTAAAGCAAAATTAAAGATCGTCAATACTGATTCATCTATCTTCACCAATATAGAGGATGAGTCTGTTGTCTGGATGAGCCACGGTGACAAAGCAGAGAAGTTACCGGAGGGCTTTGAAGTCATCGGAACCAGCGAAAACTCTCCTTATGCCGCTATCTCCGATGAGACGAGAAAAATATATGCCTTCCAGTTCCATCCTGAAGTCTATCATACTACAGAGGGTGTGAAGATACTCAAAAACTTTGCCAAGTATGTCTGTGGCTGTGGAAGCACTTGGAATATGGGGAGTTTTGCCAAAGAGAAGATTGATGAGATTCGAAAACAGGTAGGCGACAGGAAGGTGTTGTGCGGCGTAAGCGGCGGAGTAGATAGCTCTGTCGTAGCTGCTATGTTGAATGAAGCGCTGCCCAAAGAGCAGTTGATCGCTGTTTTTGTTGATCAGGGGCTGCTGAGAAAAGATGAGGCAGAGCAGGTTCAAGCGATGTTCAAGATGCTCGGCATTCCTATGATTATTATCGATGCCAAAAAAGAATTTCTGGAGAAGCTCGAAGGCATTACGGATCCTGAGCAGAAACGAAAAATCATTGGTGAAACCTTTATAGAAGTCTTTGACAAAGAGGCAAAAAAACATCAAGATGTCGCCTTCCTTGCTCAGGGGACACTCTATACGGATGTTATCGAATCTGTTTCGGTCAAGGGTCCCTCCAAGACGATCAAATCTCATCATAATGTCGGCGGATTGCCGGACTGGATGACATTTGAACTTGTTGAGCCTCTGAGGGAGATCTTCAAAGATGAGGTTCGAAAACTGGGTCTTGAGCTGGGGCTTCCTGCTGATATGATCGGCAGACATCCTTTTCCCGGACCGGGGCTTGCTATTCGTGTGATGGGCAGTGTCACGGATGAAGCGCTGCGCTTGTTACGCGAATCTGATGCTATCATGCAGGAGGAGTTGAAGGCAACGGGCTATTATGATAAGGTCTGGCAAGCGTTTACCGTACTTCTGAATGTGCAGTCGGTTGGTGTCATGGGCGATAACCGTACCTATGATAATACGGTGTGTATCCGCATGGTAGAGTCTGTCGATGGGATGACAGCGACTTTTGCCCATATTCCGCACGATGTTCTTGAAAATATGAGCCGACGGATTATCAATGAGATTGATGGGATCAATAGGGTCGTGTATGATATAAGCTCCAAACCCCCAGCCACAATAGAGTGGGAGTAAATTTTTCTTATTTCACTTCATCTGCACACGGTCTGTTCGGTCACCTACGGGGAGTAGGCTCCTTCACAGATTGTGCACAGCTAAAGCAAACTAAGAAAAATTGAGATTTCTGTTTGTTGTGGTATAATTAATTTAAAAAAGGTCTTTTTATGAAAAAAATAGTACTCTTCTCCGCTTTGGCTCTCCCCTCGCTTATTGCATTGACAGGTTGCAGCGGCAAGACAGAAGTAGTTTCTGCAAATCCGTACAAGATGCAGAAAAGTTGTGAAAATATGGAGCAATCTTTGGTAAAACTCGAAGAGTATATTTTGAGAGTTGAGAATACCAGTGCTTTCCATCTTGAGGAAGCGGCACAAGCCTATGAGGTTCCGGATGTCACTACGAGCACCAATAAAAAGCAGATGCTTAAAGATGCTCGTAACTACAGGGATGAACTTATCGGAAAGTATGAGAATAAGCAGTGTCCCGAGAGGAAGAAAAGATCATAAGAAGGAGGATCTCCCCTCTTTCCAGATATCCTTTAGTCTCTTTCACTAAACTTTTCTTCATGAACGCTTGCAATTTTTCTTTTTTTTCTGTATAATCCCCCAAAAATATTATAAAAATAAAGGATAACGCAATGGCAAAACATCAATTTCAAACAGAAATAGGTCAACTTCTCAAGTTGATGACGCACTCACTCTACTCCAATAAAGAGATTTTTATCAGAGAATTGGTTTCCAACTCCAGTGATGCACTCGATAAGTTTAACTACCTTAGATTGACAGATGATCATTTTAGAGGTGAAGATTGGTCAGGTAAAGTCTCCATCGGACTCGATGAGGAGGATGGTTCGCTGACGATCGGCGACAATGGTATCGGGATGAGTGAAGAGGATTTGATGAATCACCTTGGGACGATTGCCAAATCAGGAACAAAATCGTTTGTGGAAAATCTCACCGGTGATGCCAAAAAAGACAGCCACCTTATCGGACAATTTGGTGTTGGTTTCTACTCTGTATTTATGGTAGCTGACAGAGTTGATGTGATCACCAAAAAAGCAGGTGAAGATCAGGCTTATATGTTCAGTACGGATGGAACAGGAGAGTATGAGGTCAAGCCTGTGACAAAAGATGAGCATGGCACGGTTGTCTATATCAAGCTCAAAGAGGATGAAAAAGAGTTTCTCTCCAAATGGAGAACAGAGGAGATCGTAAAAAAATACTCCAACCATATCGCCTATCCGATTATCCTCAATTACAAAGAGGATGAGACGACAGGAGAAGGGGATGATGCTGTCACCAAGAAGGTTAAAAAATCTGAACAGATCAATGCTGCAACTGCACTCTGGACACTGCCGAAATCTGAGCTCAAAAAAGAGGAGTATGTTGAGTTTTACAAATCTTTGGCTCATGGGGATGATGAGCCGCTTGCCTATATACACAACAAAGTAGAGGGTACTCAGGAGTTTACAACACTCTTTTATATTCCCAAAACGGCACCGATGGATATGTATCGTGCTGATTATCAGCCCGGTGTCAAACTCTATGTCAAACGCGTCTTTATTACGGATGATGATAAGGAGCTGCTGCCTTCCTATTTGAGATTTGTCAAAGGAGTGATCGATAGTGAAGACCTTCCGCTCAATATCAGCAGAGAGATTCTCCAGGAGAATAGAATCCTTGCCAATATCAAACAAAACTCTGTCAAAAAGATACTCACAGCTATCAAAAAACTGGATGGAGAAGATGCAGGGATATTTACCGAGCAGTATAATAAAGTGATCAAAGAGGGAATCTATACAGACCATACCAACAAAGAGACTTTGCTGGAGATCGTACGCTACAAAAGTTCAAGTGAGGATGGGCTTGTTTCTCTCGATGACTATATCAGTCGTGGTGACAGCGAGAAGAAAGAGATTTACTATATCATTGGTGAAAATGAAAATATTCTAAGAAACTCACCACTTTTGGAAGCCTACAAAAAAGCGAATATCGAAGTGCTGATCCTTGATGACAAAGAGGTTGACGAGATCGTAACACCAATGATCGGCAGCTATAAAGAGTGGGCTTTCAAGGATATTACTTCGGCCGAAGCTCCCGATAGCAAGAGTGAAGAGGAGAAGGAGGAGATCAGTAAAGAGTTCAAATCACTGACGGATAAGATCAAAGAGGTGCTTGGAGAAGAGGTAAAAGATGTCAAGACCTCCACTCGTCTGACCAGCAGCCCCTCATGTGTCCTCAAAGATAGCTCTGATCCGATGGCAGGAATGGCGCAAATGTTTGCTCAGATGGGACAGGAGATGCCTGAGATTCCATTGATCCTGGAGATCAATCCTGAGCATGAGATGATCAAAAAACTGGATGCTTTGAGTGATGAGAGCCTTTTCGCGGATATCTCCTGGATCTTGTTGGATTCTGCGAAACTCTCCGAGGGGCTTGACCCCAAAGATAAGGTTCTGTTTGCAAATAGAGTGGCAAATATTGCCGGTAAAGCACTGTAAAATTCAAAAGGAGCAAAGAGTTCATGTCCAATAGTATGATGTCTCCTCAGAAAAAAGCCACGGTCGTCTCTACCTCCGTAGCAGTTGTTTTAGTCATTGTCAAGTTGACTATAGGTATTGCCAGCGGATCGATCGCAGTGTTGGCTTCGGCGATCGATTCTCTGCTTGACTCTGTCGTATCTCTCTTCAATTTTTTTGCAATCAAAAAATCCGAAGAGCACCCTGACGAGCACTTTCAGTATGGCAAGGGAAAGATCCAGGCACTTGCGGGTGTCATCGAGGGAACTGTGATTACGATTTCGGGCCTTTATATTATTTACGAATCCGTCAAGAAAATGATTGATGGTTCGACGACAGGATTGCTGGGGCCTTCGATTGGCGTGATGCTTTTTTCGATCGTGGCAACCTATTTTCTTGTGCGTTATTTGATGCGCATTGCCCAGGAGACCAACAGTATCGTTATCAAAGCGGATGCGCTGCACTACAAAACGGATCTTTGGAGTAATGGGGCCGTTTTGGCGGCATTGGGATTGGTCTATCTGACGGGCCTGGATATTGTCGATGCACTATTTGGTCTGGGTATAGGTCTATATATTATCTACTCTGCCTATGAGATCATCGAAGAGGGTGTCTTGGTACTGCTTGACCGTGCACTGGAAAAAGAGGTGGTGAATGAGATAGAAACCATTATCTCTACCCATGAAAAGGTTACAGGTTATCATTGGCTCAAAACACGGACAGACGGAATGATAAATTTCGTAGAGTTCCATATGGTTTTGAGTCCTGATATGCTCTTGCTGGAAGCCCACCAAATTGCCCATGAGGTTGAAGATAAAATCATGGCACTTGAGCCTGATATGCGCTGGGTTATTACACCTCATTTTGATCCCTATGACGATGAGGAGATGAATGAGGCACTCTTCCACGGCGTACCGATCACTGAGCTGGAGAAGAGGATTGAACACTAAGAGATCCATCTATCTGCTCTCGCCAAAAGCGAAAAAGGGCGTGTTGTCACTTCCGATGATCACCTTTAAGTCTACTGCAAAGAGGATTGATTTTTCTGCCTGCGATACTCTGATGTTCAGTTCAAAACAGGCCGTGATTACAGCAGAGTCTATCGACCCTGAGTGGAAAACAATTCCCGCTATTGCTGTCGGACCGGCTACAAAAAAACAGATCGAAATACTGGGCGGAGAGGTCATTTTCTACCCTCAGAATTTCTATGGAGAACAGCTTGCTGAGGATATTGCCTCTTTTTTTAATGATCGTAATATTCTTTATCTGCGACCCAAAAAAATTACTTTTGACAGCAGAGGATATCTTGCAAAAAGAGGAATTACACTCCAGGAGCAGATCATTTATGAAACTTCATGCCTTCACTATGCAAGAGAAGATCAGCCTCCGGAGTCATCAGTGATTATCTTTACTTCGCCATCCACTATTCGCTGTTTTCTTGAAAATTTTGAGTGGCTCTCCAGCTACACAGCTGTAGTGATAGGACAATCAACAAAAATACACCTTCCCAAAGAGTGCGATTTTGCAGTTGCCGATCAGCCACTGATCGATGCATGTATAGAAAAGGCATTGGAACTACAATCTTATAGTTAATCTACTGCCCACAGCCTCACTTTTAATATTCTTTAATCTTAGGTAGGCTATAATCATTTTACCTGGATAGTTTGATCACTGTATATGGGGTCCAACATTAGTTTTTGTGGGACATGTAGTCGAATCGGTGTGTGGACACTTCCGTTTGAATCGGTTTTCCGATGAGGACCTGCCCCCTGATGATTCGCTCTCTCCTACACCGTTGGCTTATTAGGGCCGACTTTTAAACAGAACGGCTATCCGGGCTTCACTAAATAGACAAATTGATAATGAGAAATTAAAAAGTTTATATCCAGCTAATAATTTTCTAGTTTGCCATTACTAATTTTCCGGAGAGAAAGCATGGATATATTGATCATTGGAAGTGGGGGTCGTGAATATTCGATCGGCTTGGCACTCAAGAGAGACAAAAGTGTAGAGAAGCTCTACTTTGCTCCCGGAAATGGTGCATCTGATGAGCTGGGTGAGAATATTGCTATTAGTGATTTTTATAAATTAGCTGATTTTGTCGAAGCCAATGGTATCGAATTGACGATTGTGGGACCTGAAGCACCACTCGTCGAGGGGATTGTAGATCTCTTTCTGGAGAGAGGTTTGACTATTTTTGGCCCTACTGCCAAGGCAGCGCAACTTGAAGGCTCCAAAATCTTTATGAAGAATTTCCTGGCGCGTCACCAAGTTCCTACTGCCGGATATATTGAAACCGACTCTCTGGAAGATGCTTATGGTTTTATCAACACACTTGAAGTACCGATCGTTGTCAAGGCAGATGGCCTCTGCGGAGGCAAGGGCGTCATCATCGCACAATCACATGACGAAGCGAAGAGGGCAGCGGGTGAAATGCTTTCCGGTAACTCTTTTGGTGATGCAGGTACGAAGATCGTAGTGGAAGAGTTCCTGGATGGTTATGAGCTCTCTGTTTTTGCGATCTGTGATGGCAAGGATTATGTCGTACTCCCGGCAGCACAGGACCACAAGCGCCTTCTGAACAATGATGAGGGACCCAATACAGGAGGGATGGGTGCCTATGCCCCGACACCGTTAGTAAATGATGAAATTTATCGCAAGCTCAATGAGCGAGTAATAGAGCCGACACTCGAAGGGATGAAGGCAGAGGGGATGCCCTTTACCGGCGTTCTTTTTATCGGTGTGATGGTAGTCAAAGGGGAGCCGATCATCCTGGAGTACAATGTGCGTTTTGGAGATCCGGAGTGTGAAGAGTTGATGCCCCTGCTCAAGTCGCCTGCAAGTGAGCTTTTTTACAAGGCAGCGATCGGAGACTTGGGAAGTGCCAAGATCGAATTTTATGACAAATATGCTGTCGGTGTTGTCATGGCAAGCAAAGATTATCCTTATAAAAGCTCTGAGCCGGCTGAGATTATCATCGATGATATCATACATAATGATATCGAATCAAATGCACATATCTCTTTTGCGGGTGTGAGTCGCGGCGAAGAGGGTAAACTTTTTGCCACTGGCGGGCGCGTATTGGTTTGTGTCGGAATCGGTGATACTATCAGGGAGGCCCACGACAGAGCTTATCTGCTCTGCGGACAGGTGCACTTCATCGGGAAGCAGTGCCGAACAGATATCGCTTATCAGGTCTTGGACTAGAGAGATGATAGGGCAAAACGGTATGCAAAATCAGGCACAGATTGCACTCCCCAAAAAAAGAGTCGGCGCTTTTGTGATTGATGACTTAGTTGTCAGTTTCCTCTTTATGGCAATTTTCTGGTCTCAAATATTATCGCTTCGAACAGTCGAAGAGATCAACCATTTTTTGGCAGAAAACTTTTTGATCATTGTGATGATCAAGGTTCTCTATCATACTTTTTTTGTCTGGCAGAGCGGGATGACACTGGGAAAATATGCCATGAAGATCAAAGTTGTTGTATTGCGTACAGGGTTTATTCCGCCATTGCATACGGCAGCGGCTCGTGCTGCTCTGAGAATTGTGAGTGAAACTTTTTTTTATCTGGGGTTTATAATGGCCTTCTTTAATCCAATGGTGCAGACACTGCACGATAAGCTAACAGGATGTGTGGTAATCGATGCGTAAAATTTTCTTATTTTTTATACTACTTGTATTTGTTTCGGCAGCAGAAAACGATAGGATTGAAATTATGGCAGAGGATCTCTCTGCAACTGAAACTGCAGTAATAGCAAAAGGGAATGTTGTTGTGCATTATGGCGGCAGTGTGATTCAGGCATCTTCTGCGCACTATAACAGAGAGAAGCATCTCTTGACACTTGAAGGTGAGACAATTGAACTCCTTGGCGACAATGGAAGCAAGATCCAATCTAAAGAGCTGCAAATTAATACCAAATCAAAAAGAGTAACATTTAAAAATGTCTTTTTGACAGATGATAGTGACATCTGGGTTTTTGCAAATAATGCAATAAAGCAGGATGACAATATTACCTTTGGTCCATCGATGATCTCAAGTTGTGATGTCAACAGTAAAGATTGGACATTCTATTCCAAAAGTGCACACTACGATGGGAAAGAGCACTATATGACAATGCGGGATCTAAAAGTCAAATTTTGGGATGTTCCTGTATTATATACCCCGTATTTTGCATTTTCAACACACAAAGAGAGGAGCTCCGGACTTCTCTTTCCCAGTGTTGGGTACTCTGCAAGTCAGGGAGCTATTTATGAGCAGCCGCTCTACTGGGCGCCATCACGCAGTTGGGATGTGGAGTTGAGACCTCAGATCCGTACAACCAGAGGGTATGGTGCCTACGGAACTCTTCGTTTTGCCGACTCGCCCTATTCTGCCGGTGCGATCCGTATGGGATATTTCAAAGATAATGAAGAGTATATGGAAGAGTATGATATCAAAAATGAGTCACATTACGGTTTCGAGATGAACTATGATTCATCCAGTGTGATAAAACGATTTTTCTCTTCCGAAACTGATCTGGTCGATGGTCTTTATATTAATGCAACACTACTTAACGATGTTGACTATATCTATCTTCAGAAAAGGCCTATGGAGCACTTTGGTGCTGTTCCTCTGCAAGAGTCCAGGGTAAACTATTTTGTGAATAATGAGGATTTTGCAGGCGGGCTCTATGGGAAATACTTTATTGATACCCGCAAGGAAGATAACAACAGTACGATGCAGATACTGCCTACATTACAGTTTCATAAATATCTTAAATCGATTATTGCAGATCGTTTGACATACAGTATGGATTTGACAATGAATAACTATACACGAAAAGAGGGGACGACGCTTAAGGTGGCAGAGTTCTATACTCCTATTGAATATACGCATCCTTTTTTTGATGACTTTATCACTCTTTCGCTCAAAGAAGACCTCTACTATAATACACTGCTTTTCGGAAACGGTGACTTTGCGCAAGATGATTATCAATACTCCAATGCCATCAGTCGAATCAAACTCTTTAGTGATTTGACCAGAAAATACAGTCACATCATACATGTCTTGCAGCCCGCTCTAACTTATAGTATTCCTGCAAATGGAGTGGAGTCGCCTGTTGAATTTGAAGAGTTGGATGAGGATCAAAAGAAGCTGTTCGCGCCTGGAATAGAGGAGCAGAACATTGCATTGAAATTCAGCCAGTACTTCTATGATGACGATGGGAGAATCAAATTTTATGAGCGTTTTACCCAGGAGTATCTGCCTGATAATGAAGTGAATAAACTAGGCAATCTTTACCATGAGATGCAATACAGACTGGAGGATTGGAAGCTCTATAGCAACTTGGTTTACAGTCATGAATTTGACAAGATTGAAGAGGCGCTTAGCCGGGTATCCTGGAGGCATGATGCATATAGTGCAGGCATATCACACTCCTTCGAGAGAGGATATTCATTTGATGAGAATGATGAGCTGCTGGAGAATAAAAAAATCAATGATATTAACTTGAGAATAGGATTTAAAATTACGGATAGAGTTAGTGTCCTGGGTGGTCTTGTCTATGATATGGATGATATCGATGATGTTGATGAAGGTGAGAATTCTCAATATCGTTTTGGTATAAACTACAACAAAGATTGCTGGAATCTTGCTCTGGGTGTCAGGCAGGAAATAAGACCTATTGAAACAACAGATGGTGCAGATTCTATTTTGGACAATGTCTTTACTTTTCAACTTAACTTTGTCCCCTTTGGCGGAGTAGGGGTTTCAAGTGATATGGGAGAAAACTATCAATAATAAACGGATAGTTATGATTTGGAAAATAGTATAATTTAAAAAGATCAGTTGTGTCAACTGAAGTATATGATTTTAGGAGAAGGTTGTGCCCAATGATTTAAACCCCAGTATAATTTTTACAGACAGAGATGCCGCAGCCGAAGAGTTGATCGAATTGCTTCCTGAAAACTTTTTTGAACCATCGAGTACGGTTGTGGTTGGTGTGAGTGAGGGGGGTGTCTATTTTGCTGATAAGATATCCAAGGCGTTGAAAGCCCAGATGGATATACTTTTGACAGAGCCGATCATGGCTCCCAATAATTCTAAACTTGCTATTGCCATTGTCAGTGAAACAGAAGAGGTTGTGATCAACAAAGTGCTCATTGATGCTTTTGAGATCGATGAGGATTATGTCTACAGTGAAGCCAATCGAAAATATGAAGAGACGATACTCTCCTATGTTTATAAATATCGCAAGGGCGTACCGCTGCAGTCGCTTAAGGGCAAGGATGTTATTTTGGCTGATGAGTCCATAGAGACTGGGCTGACTATGACGGTAGCACTCAAATCAATGATCGAAATGGGTGCAAAGAGTATCTATGTTGCGGCACCTGTGCTTGATTTTACGGTTTATGATAATTTATTGAGTCTCTGTGACGGAGTTTTCTGTCCTCATCGTATTCGCGACTATATTTCGATAGAATACTACTATGAATCGCTCGATAAATTTGATTTTGAAAGCTTGGAAAAGATTATCGAAGCAAACGGTGTTACGGATATGGAAAAAAACAGAGAAAAGGAAAAGATACCCTATGAGTGATAAAAAGATACAGTTAGTGACTAACAATCTGGATGAGCAGTATGCCTTTGATAAAGTTGCCAGGCAAGCAAGCGGTGCAGTAATGTATCAGTCGGGAAATGCTGTTTTGATCGCAGCAGTTGCTATCGACCCCAAACCCGCCAACGAAAACTTTCTTCCCTTGACGGTACAGTATATCGAAAAGGCGTATGCTGCTGCAAAAATACCGGGCGGCTTTATCAAGCGTGAAGCAAAACCGGGTGACTTCGAGACACTGACTTCCCGCATTGTAGATCGATCTTTGAGACCCCTTTTTCCAAAAGGATTTTATTATCCTGTCGTGATTACAATCATGGTTGTAAGCAGTGATAGTGAGGTAGATATGCAAGTTGCGGCACTGCATGCTGCATCGGCAGCACTTTTTGTCTCCGATCTTCCGATAGAGAAGAGTGTGGCGGCTGTTCGTGTTGCACGCATCAATGGTGAAACTATACTTAATCCTAAACTCTCTGAGTTAGCCGAGAGTACGCTTGATCTTTATGTTGTGGGGAGTGGTGAAGATCTGCTAATGATAGAGATGCGCTCTTTGTCCTCGGAAAAGATTGATGATATTGAGATGGATGTACTCAATCCAATGATGCCGGAAGTGCCGATCATACTGGAACATCAAGAGTGTAATGAACTTACGGATACGGAGTTTATTGATGCAATTAAAGTTGCCGCAAAAGCGATCAAAGAGGCTACAGATTCTTATAGTGAAGCCTTTTCTCCATTCACAAGAGAGCCTTTGGCTTTAGAGCTTGAAGAGGAGAGAATCGATAGGGATATCTATACTTTTATTTCTGAAAACTATAAAGAGCAGGTAGATGCTGCTATTATGTCTATGGCAAAAAGTGAACGGAGTACAGCCTTTTCTCAACTCAAAAGAGAGGTGATTGCTGCCTGGGAATCTGCCGGTAACGAAGCAGAGAGTGCGCTCATAAAAAGAGTGCTTGAGCAGTACAAAAAAGAAGTGGTTCGCGCTATGATTTTAGATAGAGGGCTTAGGGCAGACGGCAGAGGACTTGATGATGTGCGTCCTATATCGATCGAAAGCAGTTTGCTGCCCAGCGTCCATGGCTCTTGTCTTTTTACCAGGGGTGAAACGCAGACATTGGTGACAGCGACACTTGGCGACAACAAAGATGCACAACAGTTTGAAATGATTGGCAGTAAACAGAGTCAATATGAACGGTTTATGGTTCATTACAATTTTCCTGGATTTTGTGTGGGGGAGGCGAAGCCTATGGGTGTTCCGGGGCGACGGGAGTTGGGACATGGCAATCTTGCAAAAAGGGCGCTTGAGCCTGCAGTTGACATACATTATGACGGAACTATTCGTCTCGTCTCAGAGGTGTTGGAGAGTAATGGCTCCTCCTCTATGGCAACTGTCTGCGGCGGCAGTTTGGCATTGAGATCTGCTGATGTGGATATGGTGAAGCTGGTTGCAGGTGTTGCGATGGGGCTGGTGAGTGATGGCGAGCGCTATGCTGTCCTAACCGATATCATGGGATTGGAAGATCATGACGGCGATATGGACTTCAAAGTGACAGGAACCAGAGAGGGTATTACCGCCTTGCAGATGGATATCAAATTGGGCGGTATCGATCTCAAAGTCCTGGAAGATGCACTCTGTAAAGCCGGTAAAGCGAAAGAGCATATTCTTGATATTATGGAGCGTGCGGAAGAGGAGATGGAGCCCAGTCAGGCGCTGCCAAGTATAGAGATGTTTACGATTCATCCAAGTAAAATCGTAGATATTATCGGTAAGGCCGGTGCAACAATCAGGGAAATTATTGAAAAATTTGAAGTGAGTATTGACCTGGATCGTGATAAAGGCGGTGTAAAGGTTACGGGTGATGACAAAGAAAAGGTTGAGGCAGCCAAGGCTCATATAAGAGATATAGCGGATACCCCAGTCAAGCAGCAGACTATTTATGAGTTGGGAAAAGTGTATCATGGAAAAGTGAAGAAAATAGTCGATTTTGGTCTATTCGTAGAGATGCCTGACGGCTTTGATGCGCTGTTGCATATTTCCAAGATTTCAAAAGAGCGCGTCAATAATCTTGGCGATCGTTATCATGAGGGCGATGAGATTGAGGTAGTTGTCATGGAGCAAAAAGGAAAAAAAGTAGGTTTGGCAACACCGGAATATCTGGATTAATCAACCAAATATAAATCTTTTTTCGGTATACTTACTTGTCTTTTTCTATGGTATTCAGTAGGGAAATTTAGGCATTTATGTTTAAATTGCTATATCTTTGAAGGGTATGGTTACGCTAGCCGAACAGACTTTAGAGAGATAGTCGCAAATGGGGACTTAAAACCCACACAATTTAAAGGATAATATATGAAAAAGTTTTTCTTGCTTTTCTTAGCACTTGGTGCTGTTGCATTTGCTGGTGAAGCAGATGGTGAATCTATGATCAAAGCATACTCGGTAATTGCTGCTGTTGTTGGTCTTGGTCTTGCTGCAATGGGTGGCGCAATTGGTATGGGTCATACTGCTGCTGCAACTATCGCGGGTACAGCTAGAAACCCGGGTCTTGGCGGCAAACTAATGACAACAATGTTCATTGCTATTGCATTGGTTGAAGCACAAGTTATCTATACACTTGTTCTTGCTCTTATCGCTCTTTACGCGAACCCGTTTATAGGTTAATCTTAAAGATACTAAAAGGTTGTGATGGATATAATCCTGTCACAACTTTTTGTCACCCTCATTTTATTTAAGTTTTGATAGTACTTTTGAACTATTAAGTCTACATTGTGCGTCAGTGGTGGAACGGTAGACACGCTACCTTGAGGGGGTAGTGCCCTAGTGGTGTGGAGGTTCAAATCCTCTCTGACGCACCATCTTCACAAAATAATAATCAACCTTACAATAAACCAATAATTATTTCAATTTATATCATTTACTATTTTGATATATTTACATAAGATTAATTTAATAATTATTGAAAATTGATATATAAAATTGATATATTTAAGTATAATAATTATTTAGATGCGTAAATTCCCCGCTGTGTGGGCATTTCCTTGCATTATATGCTATTTTTGTGATATACTATTTTTGTAAAAATTTCATTTAAGGAAGTAGAATGACAAAAGCAGAATTTGTTGAGTTGGTACAAGAGACAGGCGGATATGATACTAAAGCAGCAGCGGAGAATGCAGTAAAAGCATTTACTGACTCAGTATCGGCTGCACTTGTAAAGAAGGAGAGTGTTTCTCTTGTAGGTTTTGGTACATTCTCTACGGTTGAAGTAGCAGAAAAGAGCGGTAAAGTACCGGGAACTGACAAGACTTATACGAAAGCGGCGCATACTGCCCCTAAGTTTAAGATTGGTAAGACACTCAAAGATGCAGTGGCAGGCTAATATATCTTCTACGCGATGAGTGCTTGCTCATCGTTTTTTAATACAGCATTTATAGGTAATTCAGTTATCTTTCATCAGTAAAATACCCATTTTTTTCACTTGACACCTCCATGTAAACTTCACTGAGTTATACTATCGACTATCTAGTCAGTAGGATTAATTATGGAACTTCTTAATGTGATCGGTCTGGGTGTTGCCGGAAATTTTGCGCACCATTTGGAACAGGCAGGAGAGTTGAAAGATTTTGAAAATGTTGTGACGAAAGAGCCTGATGCACCCAAGGGCATTTTTCCTTTTTATCTTCCGGGACATGAGAGTTTTTTGGGCCTTTATCCTGTAGAGAAAGAGACTTTGACACTCCCCTCTTATGAGGCAAATGCACAAGTCGAGCCCGAAATAGCTATACACTTTGATATTCGCTATGATGAGAATCATAAAGTAGCAGGGCTTGACGCAAAAGCCTTTACTTCATTTAATGACTGCACCATACGAAAAGAGGGCGCAAAGAAGATATCGGAAAAAAAGTCCTGGTCAAGTGACTCCAAGGGGATAGGCCATAAATGGATACCGATTGACCGGTTTTCGTCTGGCGGTATTATGGACCACTATCATCTCTGCTCTTTTGTTAAGCGAGACGGCATACTGCATACCTATGGTGTAGATGCTCCATTGACAGGGTACTCTTATTTTTATGAGAAACTTGTGGATTGGCTCATTGAAAAGATGAATGAGCAGGAAGAGTTCGGTCCGCTTGAAGATATCAGTATGCATCTGAGAGATTGTGCTTATCCCAATGAGGCATTGATTACGATAGGCGCAACAGCTTATGCTGATTTTGGAGAGAAACATTATCTTCAAAGCGGCGATGATATTTTTGTGATCGCGTATGATGCTCGTCAGAGCAGGGGTAATCTTGAAACTTCAGATGACAAAGTTATTCTTCATCAGAAGGTATTGTAGGATGAGGTATGTAATTTCATTTTTGTTTGTTATGTTTTTGTTTACCGGCTGCAATCAGGGTGAAAACAAATCGGTCAAAATGATCAACGATACTTACCATACAGTACCAACAGGCTACTCTGCTTCGACTGCCAAAATGAGAGATACACGCGAAGAGAGAGAGCATAACTATAAGAAAGAGATGGATTTGGCCAAACTCAAAAGCCAGGAAAATCTCCAGATAGCGAAGATTGAAGCAGATGGAAAAAAGGATATTCGGCAGATCGAATCAGAAGCTATGAAAGTCAAAGTTTTTGCCGAGAAAGAGGTGAGTCTTCAGGCGCAGGAGATACAAAAAGAGATTGCTGCATCCAAAGAGAAAACTCTCATACAGACGCAGGAGAAAGACCTCTTTCTCTACCAGATTGCCATAGCTGCTGTCGCTGCACTGATCTTGATCATACTATTAGTCTACTATTTAATTCATCGACACAACAAATCGATCGAAATGAAGCTGCACGAGGAAAAACTCAGGCATGAAGCACAGATGCAAAACAGTGAGCAACACCATGAAAAGATGGGAAGAATGCTCGATATTATTGCTGATGAAGGGGCAAATGAACATGTCAGACATGCGCTGATCGGTGTACTTAAAGAGCAGACGGTCAGCCAAAACCTTATCTCTTATCAGCCTGAAGAGGAGAAGATAGAGAAAGAAGAGGCTGAGACAAAAGAGGAGGAGATATTGGATATAAGAGCGGAAGAGAATGTTGACAGCAAGAGTTAGTCTCCCCTGAACCACCCTTTGACACGATCAAAAGCATTTTCGAGACTGCTCTTGTGTGGACTGCTCTCTACGCCGAAACTCTCCTGAAGTTTAAGGAGGAGCTCCTTTTGCGCATCGTTGAGTTTTTTGGGAAGTTTCAGCTGCACCTGTACAATGAGACGACCTTTTCTTTTGCTGTGAACATCGACAACTCCTTCATTGTTGAAGATGAATTGCTCTTTGTCTTTGGTGCCGGGCTTAAGATCGAGCTGAAGTTCGCCGTCTAGCGATGGTATGGTGATCTCTCCGCCGAGTATTGCCTGGGTGAAGAAAACAGGTACCTCTATATAGATATCACTGCCGTTTCGGACAAAGTTCTCATCCTCTTCGACATAAAAGGTAAGGTAGAGGTCGCCCCTGCGTCCATGTCGATCTTCATTGCCGTAGCCCTGGGCTCTGAGCCTATTTCCGCTATCTACACCGGCAGGGATGCTGATTGTGATTGTTTCATCTTTGGTTTTATAGCCTTTGCCGTGGCAGCTTCCACATTTTTCGACGATTTTTTTACCTTGGCCCTGGCACTTAGGGCAAGTCTGGGCAAAAGTCATTGGCCCCTGTCGCATCACGACTTGACCTTGACCGCCGCAATAATCACAGGTTTCAAGTTTGCCGTCTTTGGCGCCGGTACCTTTGCAGTCGCCACAAGGCAATTTGTAGGTGATGTCAACCTGTTTTTCACATCCAAAAACTGCCTCATGGAACGCTAAGGGGAGTTCGATCTCAAAATCCAGTGCGTACTTTTGACTCGGATCTCTTCTTGTCTGTCCGAAGCCGCCGCCAAATCCGCCGCCGCCTCCTCCAAACATAGAGTTGAAGATATCCATCATATCATCCATTCCGCCGCCAAATCCGCCGCCGCCCTGGCGATTGAGTCCCTCTTTGCCATAGCGGTCGTAGATGGCCCGTTTTTCATCGTCGCTGAGCGCCTGATACGCTTCATTGATCTGCTTGAACTTCTCTTCTGCCTCTTTATCGTCCGGATTGCGATCGGGGTGATATTTCATCGCCAGTTTTCGGTAGGACTTTTTTAACTCTGTTCCGTTGCAGTCTCTGCTGACTTCCAGGGTTTCGTAATAATCTATTTCTGTCATTGTATTCTTTCGTAATGGGAAATTTTTGCGAATTTTACCATAAATATATTCATTTTTGTATGGCTTAGAGCTTGATAGGATATAATGTTATATTAAATTCCAATTAAATCCAAGGAGATTAGGTGATTGTTCATATCGTATTGTTTCGTTTTAAAGAAGAGAACAAAGAGGAGAATATTGCAAAGGTGAGTGAAATGCTCAATGGTTTACTTGAGAGTGTACCGACACTCAGGAGTATGGAGGTGGGCACCAACTACTCCGATCAGGAGCGGGCGATGGACCTGAGTATCATTACAACATTTGACAATAAAGTAGGATTGGAACAGTATGCGATACATCCTGAGCATGTTAAGGTCGTAGAGTACATCAGGGGTGTCGTTACAGAGTCAAAGGTTGTGGATTATGTCAAGATTGTCAATTAAGAGAAAAGAATTCATGGAGTGTTTTTGTATTGAAGCGGTATAAGATTGAAGCATTTGAGAATCTGGTAGAGGCATTTCAGTCTTTGCCCAGTATCGGGAAGAAGTCAGCCATTCGACTGGCGTATCATCTATCGATGGTAGATGGTTTTGCTGCGATGAAACTAGCCCATGCGATAGAGACAGGAGTCAATGAGATACAGTCATGCAGTCAATGCCATAACATGAGCGAAGATGAGCTTTGCCCAATCTGTTCGGATGAGCAGCGGGATATGAGTACATTGTGTATTGTTCAGAGCGCAAAGGATATTTTGACAATTGAGGAGAGTAGAGAGTTCAATGGGATCTATTATGTGCTTTCTCGGATCGAAGATTTGGATGAGATGCATCTAAAAAATGCTGTGAGGGATGCCGAAGAGGTAATATTCGCTTTTCCTCCAAGTATCGCTACTGATACGATGATACTCTATATTGAGGATAAGCTTGAGGGATTAGAGTTGAGATTTACCAAGATCGCACAGGGTGTGCCGACGGGGGTTGAGCTGGAAAATATCGATATGGTGTCGCTTTCACGTGCGATGGAAGCGAGAGTGAAGGCATGACGGATTCAATCAAAGGATTATTCAAGAGTATTTTTTGGATCACTGTATTCTCTTCTATGCTTGTAAGCGGAAGTATCACTCCTGCTGCCGAACGCCCTGATCTTTACCTCTCATTGTTAAAAGATAAGCGTGTCGCACTGGTAGTCAACCACTCCTCCATGGCGAGAGGTACGCATTTGGTTGATTTTCTTTTACAAAAAGACATAAAGGTTAGTAAAATATTTGCCCCGGAACATGGTTTTCGAGGTAAGGCAGATGCAGGCGCACATGTCAAAAGCAGGCGTGACACCAAAACCAATCTTCCCATTGTCTCGCTGTATGGCAAGCACAAAAAACCGACAAAACAGGATCTCTCAGGGATTGACTTGATCGTCTTTGATATTCAGGATGTAGGTGTCCGTTTCTATACCTATCTCTCGACACTCCACTATGTGATGGAGGCAGGGGCAGAGCAGCGTATCCCTCTGATTGTGCTGGATCGACCTAACCCAAACGGACATTATATCGATGGACCCGTTCTGCAGAAAAAATACCGTTCATTTGTCGGTCTCGATCCCGTACCTGTTGTTTATGGGATGACGATTGGAGAGTATGCCCGTATGCTCAATGGGGAGGGCTGGCTCAATAGTGGGGCAAAAGTCAAACTTACCGTTATGCCACTAGCCCACTATACACACGATAGTTTTTACTCCCTGCCAGTCAAGCCATCACCCAATTTGCCAAATGATAGAGCTATTGCTCTCTATCCTTCTCTGGCATTTTTTGAAGGTACGGTTATTTCAGCAGGCAGAGGTACAAAAAAACCTTTTCAGCTTTATGGTGCACCAAAATATGAAATGAAAAAGTTCTTCTTTGTCCCTCAGTCAAGACCCGGAGCAAAATATCCGAAGTTCAAAGGCAAGCGATGTTATGGAGTTGATCTAAGCAGGAGTCACTTTAAGCAAAAGCGAGCCAAACAACAGTTGGATCTTGCCTATCTTCGGGATGCTTATGCTAAATATCCTGACAAAAAGAGTTTTTTTCTGAAAAACAGATTTATCGATAAACTGGCAGGCACAAGCACGCTGCGCAAGCAGATAGCCTCAGGTATGTCTGAATCGGCAATCCGAAAGAGTTGGCAAAAAGAGCTTAATAAATTCAAACAGATACGAAAAAAATATCTGATCTACCCCTAAAATAAAAAGGAATTCCATGAAAAAAATTATCTTCTTCTTCACTCTGATATTAATGGCAGGTTTAAATGCAGAAGCAATAAAGATCATCAGCAAGCCGATCGATTTTGGTCCAAAACGCATAGAGATGACAAAAGCCTATATAGCACAGCACTATGGTAAAAAAGTGAAAGATATCACGATCGAACCAAGGATTATTGTGCTGCACTGGACAGCGGAGATGAGTTTTGATAAATCATTTCACCGACTCAAGCCCGAAAAGCTTCTGAGTGACCGCAAAGATATCGTCAAGGCAAGTGCGCTCAATGTTTCTGCTCACTATCTGGTAGCTCGTGATGGAACTATATATCGTTTGATGCCCGACAATCATATGGCGCGGCATGTCATTGGTCTCAACTACAGTACAATAGGTGTAGAGAATATCGGAGGCAAAGACAACAAAGAAGATGACCTCACTCCTGCACAGCTCAAATCAAATATCGCACTTGTAAAGTACCTCAAGCAGAAATACCCTGCAATTGACTATCTCATAGGGCATCATGAATATCGGCAGATGGAGAAAACATCCCTTTGGCTGGAGCTAGATAAGGGATATAGAACAGTCAAGAGCGATCCGGGCAAGCGATTTATGAATGATGTACGATCGGCTGTCAAGCCATTGCAGTTAAAAGCACCGCCCAGATGAGATTGCGTAATAATTTCTATTCTTCCGGAGCTGGAGACTTTAGTCCCGGAAAGAATGTCCCACTTTGCGGGACTCCTGGACTAAAGTCCAGGCTCCATAGCCCGAAAAGAGAGCGCAAATGAATAGTACTTTTACTCCCGTGGACTGGATGATCTTCGGCTCCTATTTTCTTATCCTTATACTCACTTCTGTAATGTTGAGTCGTGTGAAATTGGAAACGACCCGGGATTACTTTGTTGGTTCCAATGCCATGCCGATGCTGGCAGTAGCGATCTCCGTATTAGCGACTTCTCAATCAGCAGCGACTTTTCTGGGGGGACCCGAGTACTCTTACGGTAAAGATTTAACCTTTCTAGGTTTCTATTTTTCTGCTTTTATTGCGGTCATTTTTGTCGCCTATGTGTTGATCCCAAGATTTTATGCGATCAAAGCAGTGACAGTCTATGAACTGCTGGAGAAGCGTTATGGCACAAGTGCCAAGAAGCAGGCAGGAGTGATGTTCTTGATAGGACGGCTCTTTGCCTCCGGGGCGAGACTCTATATCGGGGCCTTAGCGATTTCGATGATCCTCTTTATGGATATTGCCCCCTTGCATATCTTGATCTCGATCACTATATTGATGTTGGCGGCTTTGGCATATGTCTACTATGGCGGTATTAAGTCTGTCATTTTGAGTGATATCATTCAGGCAGTGACCTACATCGGAGCAGCTATTGCTGTACTGATCTTCCTCTTCTATTCGCTCAATACGGACCTCTCCACGATGATTGATATTCTAAACAGAGAGGAGAAGCTCCAGGTGATGAATTTTACGTTCAATGGCTTTGAGGGAGGATTCAATTTTTTTACTATTTTAGCAGGCTGGCTTCTGCTCAATATCGCTGCTTATGGACTCGATCAAGATATGACTCAGCGTGTACTCAGCTGTAAAAACAAGTCAGAGGGTGCCAAGTCACTGATCTACTCTATCATTTTTACTATCCCTGTAGCACTACTCTTTTTGGTTATAGGTTTGCTGCTCTATCTCTACTATCAACACCCTGAACTTTCCGGGTTTGAAGGGTCGGTAGATAAAAACTTTCAGGGTGATAAAGTCACTATCATGATGTACTACATCCTCAATGAGATGCCCGAAGGATTACGGGGACTGGTAACAGTCGGAGCCATAGCCGCTGCACTTTCGAGTACCAATTCTGTCCTCGGAGCGATGAGTTCTGTGGCGATCGAAGATCTCTATCGTCCGTGGAAACTCTCCAGAGGAGAAGCCTCAGAAAAGCACTTTCTCAAAGCAGGCAAAATGGGAGTATTGCTTTTTGCCGTGTTATTGAGCTTCATGGCGATGCTGAGTTACTACTGGCA
>JAYEOH010000077.1:0-16192 GCA_034722775.1 Campylobacterota bacterium
GATTCATGCATCGTCACCATCGAACTGCAGTCAATCGTCACGGCAAGCTCTTTTTCACTTTCTAATAGTGGCTCGGCACCGAGGAGCTGTTTTTGCAGTATCTCGAGATCTGCTTCGGAGATGTCTGAATCCTCTTGTGAGCGTTTTTTTATTCTGCTTTGCATCAACGCAAGATCGCATTTCATTGTATAGATATGGAGGGGAATGTCAGTCATGGCGGCTTGTTTCAAAAAAAGCTCCCTCTGCCACTGTTTCAAAAATGTTGCATCTACGATGACAGAATAGCCGCTATTGTAAACAGATATTGCCAATGTGAGAAGATGCTCATAAGTCAATTTGGTGGCATCTGCCGTATATATGCTCTCTTCGCCGGCACTCTCAAACATTCGCATCCGCTCTCTGTCTGACCTGATGCGCACTGCTCCGTATTGTTCGACCATCATCAAAGAGAAGGTGCTTTTTCCTGATCCTGAAAACCCATGTGTAATTCCCATAGAGGGCTTCTTTTTTCCTGTATAGATTTGTGCCAGCTCCATATACTTTTTCACTTCATCTGCAAGTACTCTAAGCACCTCATTGTCTCTCTCCTGAGTGATTCTCAGTGCTGCCACTTTGGCACGAACCATTGCGCGGTATGTTTTGTAAAAGTCCAAAAGCGCCACAGCTTCGTAATCACCGGTTAATTCCAGATAATGGTTTAGTAGCCTGTAGCTGTGATGGGTCAGACCGCGATATTCCAGATCCATAAGCAGGAACGAGAGGTCGCTGATCACATCTATATGGTTCAGATAAGGGTTGAACTCTATGGCATCAAACAAGATCAGATCTCCCTCATAGAGTGCCATGTTGTGCAAGTGCATATCTCCATGGCATTCACGAATAAATCCCTGCTTTTTGCGATGCTGCAGCTGTGGTTTGAGTATCTCAAATTGCTTATGTGTCCAAGTGATGATCGAGGAGAGTTCCTGGCTAAGCGCATCTTCAGTTGCAATGGATTTCAGCAGGTCAAAATTTTCCAGCATAGGGTTGAGCAGTTGCTTCGGCTCCCCAAAATCACTTGCTTTGTCAACCGGAGCAGCGTTGTTGTGTGCGTGGGCAACCAATTTCGCAATCTTGTCCATCATTTCAATTTCAAGACCCGAATGATCGACAATATTATCAAGCTGGTCTTGCTGTGAAAACCGATGCATCTTGACAGCATAATCCAGAACTTGGCCTTCGCCATCAATCTGCGGAGCTTCGATCGAACCGGTTATGGATACAACTCCCAGATAGAGTGTCGGAGCATATTTTTCATTGATTCGTATCTCTTCAAGACAATATTTATGTCGTTTGTTCAGTGTTGAGTAATCCAGGAAGCCAAAGTCAACAGGCTTTTTCAATTTATAGACAAAGTTATCGCTCAAAATGATTGTAGAGATATGGGTTTGGATAAGTTCTGCACTTTCATCTGCTCCATAATACTTGAGAAGATTGTGTGTTAAAATAGTGTGCTTTTTCAGATTCATCGTATGCCTTTTGGAGCCTCTGCTCGTAAAATCAATGCCATTATTCATGAAATAAATGCCAATCCCTCTTCCAGGAGAGACTCAATCCATCTTAACTACATATTAGATATAATAGTATAAATATTATAAAATATGCAGGATAGGTGAATTATATGGTAAAAAAACATGATTTAAAAGTATTTGCATTTATCTGGGCAGGTATCTTTATGATTGCCGGGCTATTGCCGTTATTGAAAGAGAGTGAAATAAGGATATGGGCTGTTATTGTTTCTCTTTTGTTCGTTGCAATATCGATCATCAAGCCGGAACTCCTGACACGGTTTTATCATCTGTGGACAAAGATTGGCGGGTTTATTGGGGGAATTATTTCCAAAGTAATACTGTTTATTCTCTATTTTGGAGTATTCACACCTGTCTCTTTTGTGCTGAAGCTTTTAGGTAAAGATCTGCTGGATAAGAAAATAGATAAATCACAAAAAAGCTACTGGATAGAGAGAGAAACACAACCAGAATCTATGAAACATCAGTTTTGAAAACATCAATTTTAGAAACATTAATTTAAAGGAACAGAGATATGTCATTTTTAAAAGAGTTATGGGCTTTTATGAGGGTTAGGAAAAAGTTTTGGCTGCTTCCTATTATGTTGATTATGCTTCTGTTGGGAGCTCTGATCGTTTTGGGTGAAGGCAGTGCCGTGGCGCCTTTCATTTATACACTTTTTTAGGATTGAATAGATGTATATTTTAGGAATATCTGCCTATTATCATGATGCAGGAGTGGCACTGATCAAAGATGAAGATATCATCGCAGCTGTCCAGGAGGAGCGATTTACACGAAAAAAGCAGGATGACAGCTTTCCCAAAGAGTCTATCAAGTATTGCCTGGAAGAGGCAGGCATAACACTCGAGGAAGTTGACTATATCGCTTTTTATGACAAGCCTTTTATCAAGTTTGAGAGGCTGCTGGAGACTTATCTGACAGAAGCACCAAGAGGATTCCAATCTTTTCTAATATCTATGCCTATCTGGCTCAAAGATAAGCTTTTTCTCAAAGAGACACTTTCTCGGGAGCTAAAAGAGTTATTCTTGGAGCTGAATCCCGGCAAAGAGAAAGAGGCAAAAGAGTTCAAGAAGCTTATCCAGGATAGATTTATGTTTGGAGAGCACCACCAGAGCCACGCTGCCAGCGCCTTTTATCCTTCCCCGTATGAAGATGCGGCTATTTTGACGATTGATGGGGTAGGTGAGTGGTCTACCACCTCTATCGCACACGGCAAAGGGAACAAGATAGAGTTTCTTGAAGAGCTGCACTTCCCGCACTCTCTGGGACTGCTCTACTCGGCATTTACCTACTATACAGGATTCAAAGTCAATAGCGGTGAGTATAAAGTGATGGGGCTCGCCCCCTATGGCAAGCCGGTTTTTGTCGATACGATCAAAGAGCATATCATCGATATCAAAGATGACGGCTCCTTCAAGCTTGATATGAGCTACTTTAACTACACGACAGGCCTTACGATGACCAGCGAGAAGTTTCATACGCTTTTTGGGGCACCTCCCAGAGAAGGTGAAGGGACACTCACGCAGAGAGAGATGGATCTGGCTGCCTCCATTCAGGCTATCACCGAAGAGGTGATGATAAAACTGGCTCGTCATGCCAAAGAGGTTACGGGGAGTAATAATCTCTGTCTTGCGGGCGGTGTTGCGCTCAATTGTGTAGGCAATGGTGAGCTGCTCAGAGAAAATATCTTCGAAAATATTTGGATACAGCCCGCAGCCGGTGATGCAGGAGGTGCATTGGGCGGTGCGTATAGTGTCTATTATCAGGAGTTTGACAATAAGCGAAATATTGATCTAAATGAGATGGATAAAATGCAGGGGGCATACCTGGGCCCTAAATTCTCTGATGATGAGATTAGAGCTTATCTTGATAGTGTGGGCGCTCATTATATCTATATTGCTGATGAAGATGAGCTGGTAGACCGTGTGAGCAATGCGCTGGCGGAGAATAAAGTCGTAGGGTGGCACTATGACAGGATGGAGTTCGGGCCTCGCTCACTGGGGCACAGGAGCATCATCGGAGACCCAAGAAGCCAGGAGATGCAGTCGACGATGAACCTCAAGATCAAATACAGAGAGAGTTTCAGGCCATTTGCTCCTTCTGTATTGGCTGAGAAAGTTGATGAGTGGTTTGAACTGGATGGGATCAGCCCATATATGCTGTTGGTGGCAGCAGTCAAAGAGTCCAGACAAATTCAAATGACTCCCGAGCAAGAGCAGCTCTTTGGGATCGAGAAACTTAATATCCCAAGAAGTGAAATACCGGCAGTCACGCATGTGGACTATAGTGCCAGGATTCAGACAGTTCACAAAGAGACCAATCTGAGATACCATAAACTCCTCTCAAAATTTGAAGAGAAAACAGGGTGTGCGGTTGTGGTCAATACCTCTTTCAATGTCAGAGGCGAACCGATTGTCTGTACGCCGGAGGACAGCTATAGATGTTTTATGCGTACAGAGATGGATCTGCTGGTGATCGATAACTTTATACTGCAAAAATCCGAACAACCTGACTTTGAAGAGAAAGGTAACTGGAGAGATGAGTTTGAATTGGATTAAAAATAGTCTGCTGCTGGTTATCAGTACAGTTGTCACTTTAATCATTGTAGAGATAATACTGAGACTTTTTTTGGGCAATATACTCTACTCAGGCAGTGCAAGCAGAAGTCTCTACTACAGCAAACCGCCTTTCAGCCTTACATCAAACGGGGCAGTGCACTATGCAGCAGATATGCCTCTGCGCAGTCTTGCGATATACTACAACCAATTTGAGTATGATACCAAACATCATACCAATAATATGGGTTTTGTCAGCAATAAAGATTATCACAAAGAGGAGAAAAAAGGTGTCATCTTTTTAGGGGACTCTTTTACCGTAGGAGTCGGCTCGACAAATCCATGGCTGCCTCTGCTTGATGGCAAATACCCTGATATAAATCTCTACAGCTTTGGTGTTACAGGGACAGGTCAGGAGAATTTCTATAGACTTTTTGAGAGTTTTCAAGAGAGTCTGAATTATGATACTGTGGTGATCGTCTCTATCTCTGATGACCTTAACAGGAAATTGTGGTATCCAATGAGTGTAAAAGATAAGCTTTACTTCTGTCGCGAAAAATCGACCAAAGAGCAATGTATGGAGCGTTATCCTATTATGACACTGATTGATTATGATATCGACAGAGAAACACTGCTGATGCCAGATGAGCTCTATCTCAAAAAGGCATACAGATTACTGCGAAGCAGGATTGGCCAAAAAATGCAAAAGAGTGAAAAGGAGCAGCCAAAATATACTCCACCTTCTCATATAGATATCACTTATATCTCTCAGATCAAAGCGTTGGCAGACAAAAAAGGCAAAAGTGTTATCTTCATCCATCTTCCCGAAAAGAGTGAAGCGCTTAGTGGAGAGTATCGTTATGATATCACTCAGGATCTCAAGGAATTAGGGATCGCCTATTATCCTGTTTTGAAAACGCACAAATGGGATATGAGCTTGTTTCATGAAAATGATGGACATCCTAATGATAAAGGATATGCTTATATTTCTTCGATAGTGGAAGAGATTATGAAGCTCAAAGGCATCTAAAACTTGTAGATTCAGGCAAGTAGTTTTTTGACGATCTGATTGATCCTCCCGCCATCGGCACGACTCCCTATGGCACTTTTTGCAGCGCCCATGACTTTGCCCATATCTTTCATACTTTCTGCGCCTGTATTGATGATGATCTCTTTGAGGATGCTTTCGAGTTCATCATCACTCATCGGTTCCGGCAGATAGCTCATCACAAGAGCAAGCTCCATCTCATCTTTTTTGACCAGATCATCTCTGGCTGCTTCCTTGAACTGGACGATGGCATCTTCACGCTGCTTTGCATACTTCATCAGTATCTTTTCTACCATAGCATCATCCACTTCGATGCGCTGGTCTACCTCTATCTGCTTGATCGCTGCCTGGATATTACGAAGTGTATCTCTCTTGTGATTTTCTTTTGCCCTCATTGCTGTTTTGATATCGTTTTTGATTTTTTCTTTTAAGTTCATAGTGATCCTCTTGTTTTTGTGGAATTATAGCATATAATATCGCCATGATTATAACCATAAAAGAGAAACAGTTCGATACGGCAAAGATCACTCAGCTCTATCCTGCAGCTATCATCAAAACGGGACACGAAGACGAAACGACTCAGGTGAGTCTGGAGTGGTTGGAGGTTGAAGCAAAAGGCAAAGTGGAGCTGGAGGGTTTTGGAATTTTTATCCATTTGGATGATGATGAAAAATACTCATTTGTCTACAAGAGCAGAGAGGCCCTCGATAAAGCGATAGGAGAGTTGGCTGCGCAGCTTCAGCGTTAAGTCCTTTCATCTGCGCCTCCTGCTTCGATAGGTTTTTTCTCCCCTTTTCCCTCGGGAGTGACAACTGTCACAGATCGAGAAGCGGTAACTGAAATCAAGTACTTTTCCGCAGCGTCGGCACTTTTTGACAAAGTGCCCTTTTTTGAGTGAGTTTTCGATGAAGTGATTTAGCCGGACGCGGGCATCGATCGCTTTTTGGGTATCTTTGAAGTAGTCGGGGAATTTGAATGAGAGCCAGAGATAGAGAGAGATCTCCCGGACCCGGTCTTCTGCATTGAGCAGCATATCATTGGTCTGGGCAAAGGCAGGCAGGTCTCTCGGGGGGATATAGAGGACTTCCGAGCCTTTTTCGATATTTCGGATATATCGGTGGAAAACTGATTCGATATAGGGTGAAGAGATGCTGGCAGGGGCGCAGCTGAGATGATAGCGTGTCTTGAGGTCGAGATTATACTCATCAACGATAGTGGCGATCTCGAGCATCGACTCGATATTGGCTGCTTCGAACGGACCGTCAAACTCCATATTTTCAGCAAAGAAAGTGAGGATATCCATTAGGGTATCTCTCTCCAGTATCTCTCCGATCAGTAAGACATGTTCAAGGCTTGCCATGACAGAAAAAGGCAACTCAATATCCTCCAGTGGCGTATGAAACTGCTTGCCGATCGTCTGAAGTGCTGCATCATCGAGTGCTCCGACATAGCCGTTTTCGTGGATACCATATCGTCCTGCCCGTCCTGATATTTGCAGGACTTCGGAGGGGGTCAACTCTCTGCGCCTCAAGCCGTCAAATTTGTTGTCTTTGGCAAAAAGGATCGTCTTGATGGGGAGATTGAGTCCCATCGCGATCGCATCGGTAGCAACCAGGATATCACTCTCGCCCTCACGAAAACGCCGTGCTTCCTCTCGTCGTACTTCAGGCGAGAGATTGCCATATACGACAGAGACGCGGTGGCTTGCCGAGAGTTGCTGTTTGAACGAGAGAACTTCGCGACGGGAGAATGCGATAACAGCACTCTGTATCTCTATTTTATTTAGAGGAGTAGATGTAGTGAGTAGTGTCAGCGGATTCATCCTCTCAAAAGTGACTATCTCCAGCTCCTCCTCAAGATAACGGCAAAGTTCAATAACGGCACTCAATGCATTGGATGAGCCTGTCAGTATCACGGTTTTTGCCGGTGCACCGATCAGCGCATTCGCCCACGCCCAGCCTCTGTCACGGTCATCGATCATCTGTATCTCATCGATGACACAGACTTCTACATCTACACTGTTGTTGAGCATTTCGATTGTTGAAGAGATATGGGTAGACTCTTCGTCGATGATCTCCTCTTCGCCTGTGATCAGAGAGACGGGAACACCCTCTTTTTTGAGATTTTCATATCCTTCCAGGGCGAGCAGGCGGAGCGGTGCGAGATAGTATCCGGTATCGGCGGCTTTGAGTTTCTGCAGTGCGGCATAGGTTTTGCCGCTATTGGTCGGACCGACATGGAAGATGATCTTTCGTTTGAGACTCCTGGCAAGCGGAAAGAGATTTTTGAAATCCCGTATCGTTTTTGCCAGGAGCTCTTCACGCATCTGCTTCTCTTTGAGCGGCTTGAGATATTCACTGAAATGATAGAGTATGCGCCGTTTACTCTTCTCTTTGAGCTTAAGTGTCTGCGATGTTCTGATCTGAGGTACCAAAAATTGTATGATAAAAGATTCCAGTTTCGATGCTTCGATATTCAGCCCATCGGAAAGCTCCAGCATATGATCATATAGGGCATCGACAGAGAGATTGAAATGTGAGAGCAGTTCTTCGTTGACTTGATTGAGGTCTTCGGCGATGGGGAGCTCTTCGCCTCTCCAGATCGTGCCAAAGAGCAGCTCTTTAGTGTAGGAGACTGAGATCTGATAACGGATCTTTTCTCCGAAAAGTATAAATGTTTTTGGCTTTTCTATGATGAGATGATCGGTGCTTTCCAGAAGTTCATACTTGTCATTGATGCGTATCAAAATATCTTCTATCAAGTCAAATGGCAGGGGAATATGATATAGATCAGTATCAGGTGACATCTGCTTGATCTGCCGGATCATCTGCTCTTCAGAGAGCCAGGGGTGATATCTCTCGATATGATCGATGAATAGATCTATGGATTTTTGTTTTTTCGTGATCGTCTGCTCTTTCTCTTTTTTGAGCTCCTCAACGATAAACTCATCTTCAAGTTCCCAGAGCCTGTCCATATCGAGCACTTCTGACTGCGTCAAGAGAAGTTTGCTGAAGTCCACCTCTTTCATTTGAAATATATAGCTTTGGTAAAACTCCATCTCGTTAAGTGCATTGAAGCTTGCATCAATTGACTCTTCGAGCTTTTTTAGCCGGCTCTGAAGACGAATATAGGTCAGCTTGCGAAGTACTTTCTCTTCAGTTACCTTTGAACTTTTGGTCTCAATGAATGATTCTAGGATTCTGCTCTCTTCTCTCTTGGTATGCTCTATCTTTTCGAGAATCATCAGGATTTTACCCACCTTGTCCAGTGGTGCAGAGCGTTTCACAAATTTTTTGTCCGATTTTCCTTCGTGTAAAAGATGACGGACAATAGACTCCCTTTGGATATGATCGCCGTCACTCCAGGATCTGCGCAATGCGCGTATCATCTCATCGCGAGAGAGTGAGGGAAGCTCCAGCTCCAGAAGCATAGAGAGTGCCACAAGCCGTTCATCATCAAGTGTCGCAATACCTTCGTCAAAGGGGAGTCCATCAAAGTAGTTGCGCACCTTGTTGTTGAGTTTGATGAGATATTTTCTTTTTTTCTTTGCCATGGCTTTCGATTACCTATTATTAGAGGTGCCCTACATTGACATTAAGCTAAGAGAATAATCTTTGCACGGAGTAGGGACTTTAGTCCCATTAAACGGGACTAAAGTCCCTACTCCAAAATCCTTAGCTTAATGGCATTGGAGGTGCCCTATATTCAAAACAAGTATAGCATAAGAGCGCCTAAGAGTCAGACAGAAAAGATAAATATGAAGCAGGCAGTGGTATAATACCGATACTTAATGAACTGGAAGAACGGGAGTAGATGATGTCAAGCGATGCCATACAGCGTGTTGAAAAGGCGATAGAGGAGATCAAAAAAGGAAAGATGGTCATCATGATGGATGATGAAGATCGTGAAAATGAAGGTGATCTGGTCTATGCTGCTACTTTCAGCACTCCGGAGTTGGTCAATTTCATGGCGAAAGAGGCAAGAGGGCTGATCTGCACACCTATTACGAAAACTCTGGCAGAGAAACTTGACTTGATGCCAATGGTGAGCAATAATGTCTCCAACCATGAAACCGCCTTTACTGTCTCGATCGATTCGACTACGGCAACAACCGGCATCTCTGCTCTCGAAAGGGACGACTGTATCGGTAAGCTTGCCAATCCTCTGACTACTGCGGATGACTTCGTCCGTCCAGGGCACATCTTTCCACTGATAGCAAAAGAGGGTGGGGTGCTGGTGCGTACCGGACATACGGAGGGTTCTGTGGATCTTTGCAGATTGGCAGGATTGGCTCCCGCCGGTGTCATCTGTGAAATTATCAAGGACGATGGAACGATGGCGAGAAAAGATGACTTGGAACTCTTTTCGGATCAGTATCAAATGCCTATCGTTTACATCTCCGATATCGTTGCTTATCGACTCACCAATGAAAAGCTGGTCAAGCGAATCGATGAAGAGGAGATCGAGGTGATGGGGACTAAGGTAACCCAGATCAGATATGAAGATCATATCGGCCGTATCCATAGAGCGATCCTCTTTTATAACATCCATGAGACATCCAATGTACGATTTCACAACATAGGACTCGATGTCGATTTGATACTTGCTCCCAAGCGTTTTGATGCGATGACCCATTCGCTGGAGTATCTCAAGCAAAACGGCGGTGTATTGATTTTTCTGGATACCAAGGTTATCTCCAATGAGCAGGCAAGAGAATTTGGTGTAGGGGCACAGATACTCAAGGATATAGGCGTACATAATATCAAGCTCTTGACGACCAGCAAAGAGACAGAGTATGTGGGACTAAGCGGATTTGGGCTTGATGTGATTGAGAAGATAGAAATATAGAGAAAAGTTCGAACATGTAACAAATAGGACTAAAATACTCCTATTTAAACAATTCTTCTCTTTTTTGTTTCTAAATTACTCTATAATATGCTACACTTATCTAAAGATTTTGATTTAAAGGAATAAAATGTTAGAAGAATTATATCAACCCCACCCAGAGATTTCAGAAAATGCAGCGGTCAAAAGTATGGATGAGTATCACTCCCTAATGGCAAAAGCCAATGATGACTATGAAGGTTTTTGGGGCGACTTTGCCAAAGAGAAGATCGATTGGATCAAACCGTTTGACAGAGTGTTGAATGAAGATGATGCACCTTTCTATAAATGGTTTGAGGGTGGTCAGCTAAATGTCGCAGATCAATGTGTCGATCGACACCTTGCGACCAGGAAAAATAAAGCGGCGATCATCTTTGAGGGTGACAATGGCGACCAGCAGACGCTTACTTATAGAGAACTTGCCTATGAAGTAAACAAAACAGCCAATATGTTCAAAAATCAATTTGGTATTACGAAAGGTGACAGGGTTGTTCTCTATATGCCGATGATCCCCGAAGCAGCGATTAGTATGCTTGCCTGTGCCAAAATCGGAGCAATTCATTCGGTCGTCTTTGGCGGTTTTTCTGCTGAAGCTTTGAGGGATCGTGTCATCGATGCAGAGGCAAAGCTGGTTGTAACAGCAGACGGCGCATTCAGAAAGGGCAAACCATATATGCTTAAGCCTATTGTGGATGATGCTTTGAGTAAAGGGTGTGAGTGTGTTAATGCTGTCTGTATCGTAGAGCGAAATGGTGAAGATATTCACTGGGAGCCGGGGCGCGACTATGCCTATAATGAACTCATCAAAAGTGAGTCACCCCAATGTGAAGCTGAAGTGATGGAGAGTGAAGATCCACTCTTCCTCCTCTATACCTCCGGCAGTACAGGCAAGCCAAAAGGGGTTCAGCACTCCAGTGCAGGCTATATCCTATGGGCTCAGATGACGATGGAAACCGTCTTTGACCTCAAAGATAATGATACTTACTGGTGTACAGCGGATGTAGGCTGGATCACAGGACATACCTATATCGTCTACGGACCGCTTGCTGCAGGTGCAACGACGATCATGTTTGAAGGTGTGCCTACCTTCCCGGATGCCGGAAGATGCTGGCAGATGGTCGAAGAGTATCAGGTCAATCAGTTCTATACGGCACCGACGCTGATCAGACTTTTGCATAAAATGGGAGAGAATGAACCGGAGAAATATGATCTTAGTTCACTTCGTGTACTGGGCACAGTCGGCGAGCCTATCGATCCTCCTGCATGGAAGTGGTATTATGAGAAGATAGGCGGTGGCAAATGTGCCCTTGTTGATACTTATTGGCAGACGGAAACAGGCGGGCATATCGTCTCTCCACTCCCGGGGGCAACGCCGATCAAGCCGGCTTGTGCGACATTCCCGCTACCGGGCATTATAGCCGAAGTATTGGATGCCGATGGCAATCCCGCCGCTCCTGGAGAACAGGGTCTTATGTGTATCACCAAACCATGGCCGAGTATGATCAGAACGATCTGGGGTGATCCTGATAGATTTGTCAAGTCCTACTTTGGTGATTGTACCAAAGATGGCAAAGCTGTCTATTTCACAGGAGATGGCGCTATCATCGATGAAGAGGGCTATATCACGATCACGGGCAGAACCGATGATGTCATCAATGTCTCCGGTCACCGTATGGGTACGGCTGAAGTCGAAGCAGCGATCAAAAAACACGATAATGTTGCTTCTGTTGCCGTCGTCGGTAAGCCTCATCCTATTAAAGGTGAAGGAATATTCGCCTATGTTGTACTCAAAGGTGAAGATACTATAGGTGAAGAGATAGAGATGGTTCAGGAGATCAATGGGATCATCAAAAAAGAGATCGGGGCGATCGCCCTTTGTGACTCGATGATCTTTGTTCCTGACTTGCCCAAGACACGATCGGGCAAGATCATGCGTCGAATCCTCAGGGCACTTGCCAAAGGCGAAGAGATCACTCAGGATACTTCGACATTGGAAGATCCCTCTATTGTTGATACTATTAAAAATTGTTGTAAGCAGGCAGGGGTCTAATAGGAGTAGGGACTTTAGTCCCGTAAAAAATATCCTGTTTTACAGGACTCTTGGACTGAAGTCCAAGCCCCAAAGTTAGAAAAACCTCAGCAGTTTTTAGTCTATCTCTATCTCTTCGAGGTTTTCATACTCTTCAGATGTAAAAAGTCTGGAGACGGCAATAAATCTAAGCCCCAATGGAATTTCAATAGAAAAACTTGAACCTCTGCCTTTGACAATATCTATTGTCAGGTGAGTATTTTTCATATATTCAAACTGCTCAGGCGACATGAAAAATTCACATCCGTGGATTTCACCCATCTTCACATCACGACTTCCAATCATAAAATCACCCACTTCAAAACACATTGGCGCAGAGCCATCACAGCATCCGCCGCTTTGGTGAAACATCAGCTCTGTCCCATGCTCCTCACGGAGCTGGTCTATGACCTTGTTGGCAGCTTCCGTAGAAGTTACTCTTTCCGTACTCATCTTAAAAGAAACCTAATGCATCTTCACTGAAAGAGGTCAAGATATTTTTCGTATGACGATAGTTGTTCAGCATCATCATATGTGTCTCTCTGCCGATACCTGATTTTTTATATCCGCCAAATGAAGCATGGGATGGATAGGCATGGTAGCAGTTCGCCCAAACACGGCCAGCTTCGATGCCGCGAGTCAGTTTTTGCATCTCATGTACATCTCGTGTCCATACACCGGCACCAAGCCCATAGATCGTATCATTGGCGATCTCCAGTGCTTCGTCTATATCTTTAAATGTTGTCACAGAGAGAACAGGGCCAAAGATCTCTTCCTGGAATATTCTCATCTTGTTATCACCTTTAAATATAGTCGGCTCAATGAAACAACCCTCAGGATACTCTTCGACTCTCTCTTTCTCTCCGCCGATCAACAGTTCAGCACCTTCTGCCTTGCCAATATCTATATAGTTCAGGATTTTTTCATACTGATCCGTAGATGCCTGAGCTCCCATCATACAATTTGGATCCAGAGGATTGCCACGCTTGATCGCTTTGACTCTCTCCAGCACTCTCGCCATAAACGGCTCATATATACTCTCCTGGATTAGTGCACGAGATGGGCAGGTACAAACCTCACCCGAGTTAAAGGCAAACAGAACCAAGCCCTCAATCGCCTTATCAAAGAATGCATCATCTTTATCCATAATGCTCTCCATGAAGATATTTGGAGATTTTCCGCCAAGCTCCAGTGTTACAGGAATGATATTTTCAGATGCATATTGCATGATGAGTTTACCGGTTGTTGTCTCGCCGGTAAAACCGATCTTTCTGAGGTCTGGGTGAAGTGCAAGCGGCTTACCCGCTTCAGGGCCAAAACCATTCACAATATTGATGACACCGGCAGGAAGGACATCAGAGATCATTTCCATCATCAAAAGGATAGAGACAGGAGTCTGTTCCGCAGGCTTGAGAACGACACAGTTACCGGCAGCGATAGCAGGAGCCAATTTCCAGGCAGCCATCAGAAGCGGGAAGTTCCAGGGTATGATTTGACCTACAACACCGAGAGGCTCATGGATCTCCTGAGAAACTGTATTGGCATCGAGGTCAGAAACTGTTCCGGATTCAGCACGGATTACAGAGGCAAAATAACGAAAGTGATCGATCATAAGAGGCAGGTCGGCATTGATCGTTTCACGAACAGCTTTTCCATTGTCCCATGTTTCAGCTATTGCCAGCATCTCAAGGTTCTCTTGCAGCTTATCTGCGATAGCATTTAAAACAGCACTTCTCTCAGTGACAGAGGTTTTGCCCCAGGTTTCAAAAGCTCTGTATCCGGCTTCTACTGCCAGATTGATATCTTTTTTATTCGATTGCGGTACTTTTGCCATCACCTTATTATCGATTGACGAGATAGCCTCAAAGTAATTTCCGTCAACAGGCGCAACCCACTCTCCGCCTATAAAGTTTTCGTATTGAGCTTTAAACTCTGGTTTTGTGTATGCCATATTTTTCCTTTTTTTATTTGTAATAGTGTACTGCGTTGAAAAAATATTAGAGTTCTTTCAAAACTCGGAACCGATGGCTTCAGCCTCGTATTATTCGGGACTAAAGTCTCCGATTCCACTTTAGTTTTGCAAGATGTCTATATTGAATATATTTTTCAACTTCTATAATGATAATGTTGTATCCTTAAGCTAAGGAATCATCAAACTCTTTATCAGCTTCATATCGATAAATGCCTCTTTTTTTGCCGAGGGGTTTCTGAGCAGATAGCTGGGATGAAAAGTTGGTATGATCGTGTAGTGGTCACGCTTCTGTATCGTGCCCCTGATCTGTGTAATTTTACTCTCGTCGCCTGTCAGATAGTGATAGGCTGTGGCTCCCAAAGTGACGATGAGTTTTGGCTTGATACTCTCGATCTGTTTGTGCAGATATGGCAGGCAGGTGTGTGCCTCTGTTGCAGTCGGGACACGGTTGTCCGGAGGACGGCATTTGACAATGTTAGTGATATAGACTTCGCTGCGCGGGATGAGAAGAACCTTCTCTATCATATTGGTCAGAACCTCACCTGCTCGTCCGACAAAAGGGTGACCCGTGCTGTCTTCTGTGGCACCGGGACCTTCTCCGACGAAAAGAATCTCAGCATTTTCATCCCCCTCGCCAAAAACGACATGGGTGCGAGATTTGCTCAGTTCGCAGAGGTGACAGTTGAGTGCCTGTTTTTTGAGCGCCTCCATAGAGGAGGGGAGTTGAAGATCAGACTCTTTGTGCTGAGGAAGAGAGAGTTCCGTATATCGATACCCCAGCTGCCTCAACTGGTAGAGCTGCTTTAGGAGGAGAGCATTGTGAAGATTTTTCATACTAATGAAGTACTGTCATCGGCAATGATTGGTATCTATATAGTAGAGTGCTTCACTGAGAAGCGCCTCATTGGGGTCACCGAGTTGATGTGCATAATCATTGTCCACTACATTACAATCAGGAGGCAGTCCATTGAAATAATCGTAGAAGCCCTCTGCATTTTGTACTACAAAATTGATCAAAAAATAAACATAGGAGCCATTGGTGCGCCCAGCCATACCGACGGGTTTGCCGTGTGTTGTTTCTCCCACTATGACAACATCATTATACATATAGGGCTTCATTGCATTTATGACGAGTTCACTGGCAGAAGCACTATCGCCGGTGGTAAGAAAAACAAGTTTTTTAAGTGAAAGGCTATTGGGATCCAGACTATCAAAGTAGAGACTTTCATTTTGATTACTGCTTTGCTCATTCCAAACCAGTGTAGTCTGCAGTTCTCCATTAAAATCTCTACCAATTTTGTCCAATAATATCGAAGCAGTATTGATATAGCCGCCTCCATTATAACGAAGATCGATAACCAGCTTATCAATATTTTGACTTTTTAAGTATGTAAATGCCGTTTCAAGTTCATCGGTTGCACTATCTGTAAATGCATCAAAACGGAGATAGCCAACCTGATTACCTGCCGGTGATTGCACTATGTCGGCAGAGGTAACTCTATAATTATAATATTGTGCAATGATAGTGATATCCAGAATGGCACCAAATCTTTCAACACTAAAATGTGCAGGTCGACCCATAGCACTTCCAGTTTGAGTAATCAACATTTCCGAAACAGGTTGGCCATTGATACTGATGATCTTGTCGCCCCTCATCAGACCGGCACTTTGAGCAGGCGAGTCAATAAGTACAAGATAGATAGTAAAATCCTCTGTATTTCCAAAGCCGAATCCGGATGCATTTTGCATCGCAATATCATCATACTCTTGCCAGGATAAAGCCATACTCCAGTGGTCAATAGCACTGTATTTTAGATCATCTATCATTGACTGAGGTTCGCTGTACGGGCTATAGTCAAAGGATGGCGGAACCTGATCGTTCCAATAATATTCGGTTTGAAAAAGATTGTAGAGATAGGATTTTTCATTTTCATCAAAGGAGCTGCCGACAAACGGTCCATCAAATGGTCCTCCTAAAATTTGTCCGCCCGAAGACGAATTTCCCCCGCATCCCACAAAAAAAAGTGCCAATATCATACCCAATAAATAGTGACGAATTCTGAACATCATAATAAGTTACCTCCGATAAAATATAGT
>JAYEOH010000078.1:0-3441 GCA_034722775.1 Campylobacterota bacterium
GGTAAATTATTGCTGTAATTACAAGGATAAGAGATGGCAAAAAAATACGGAGTAACCCCTTGGGGAGCAGAACTTCTTGGGGTTCTTGAGCAGAAGACGGACTACGGCAGGCTTGGCAGAGGCAGGACCTATGCCAATACAGGCAGGGTTTATGATATCTCTATAGAAGATAACCATATCTCAGCGAAGGTGGAGGGGAACTACAGCCCCTACTATAGCACCAGTATGGATTTTCCGCCATTCAGCAAAGCAGATATAGACAAGATCAAGAAGATACTGGATGAGAACCCCCTGATATTGGCAGAGATAATGAATGGCAGGCTCCCTGAGAGTTTTCTGATCAAACTCAAAGAGGAGAGCATATCTCTTTTTGCCAACTTTGATATGCACTGTGACTGTCCTGACTTTTGGGGCCAGTATGCCTGCAAGCATATTGCCGGTCTCTACTATATTGCTGTAAGCGAGATGGATAAAAACCCATTTATACTCTTCTCTCTGCGCGGATTTGACCTGGTCAAAGAGTTTGACATTGAGCAGGAAATTGCCGTGCCTGATCCACTATCCCTCAATCCCTGGAAAGACGAAGAGATAGATACGGAACCCCCGGAGATCATCAAACTGCAGGATAGTATGCACTTCATACTCTCTATGCTGAGCCCGCATCCGCCATTTGCACCTGTTGACTACAAAGAAGTGATGGAGGAGTTTTACAAAAAAGTACCCAGAGAATTGGCGCTTACCATCTCCCCAATACAGAATGAAAAAATCGAAAAGATTGAAAGGTTGTTCCAAAACGCAGATTTCCAGTTCGACCTGAACCATTCAGTATATGGCAGCTCTTTCAAGGTGATCAACCCACTTATCCCCGAATCAAAACAACTCTTTGATATCTACAGTGTTGATGATATTGTATTTGACAAGCAGGGATTCACTGTCTCTGCTCTTTTGCTCTTCAGGTTCTTTATCTCCTTTGAGGATGACAGCGGAAGTCAGAGCTACCGATACCTCTTTTATCTCTTCAGGGTTGCCTACCTGATGATAGAGTCCAGAGCCTTTATCCCGATGGTGATCGAGGAGAAAAAAAGTTTCCATATCGCCTACAGGTCTCTTCGATCCATACCTGAGATGCAGCGGCAGTTAAGTGCTCTGGCAAAGACAGCACCAAAGATGGCAAAGCACCAAAAACACTATCTCGATCAAATAAGTTCCACAGAAGCGATACTCTCTGTAGTTATGAGCAAATTCGTACTCAGTATGGATTTTATGCACAAGAGGCTCAAAAGCAACCCTCCCGCCATCTCTCTAAGCTTTTTTAGAGGAGAGGAGCTGAAGATCAAAGGCTTTGAAGAGAGCAACCTTGCCTCATCGATTCATCACTATTTTGCACTGTTTGACATTATGCAGAGCCGATATCGCTACAAAATATACATCGATAAAGATGAGCTCTACCATCTGGCGATAAAGGTACAGGATGGAGAGAAGGAGTATCTGCTCAACCAAAGCCTCAAAGAGCTGAACAAAATGGAGATACTGAAGTTCATTGCATTTCTCAACACACACCTTCCCGAGACAACCAGATTGATCAAAGATAATTCAGTAGAACTCCCCGGAGAGAAACTCGAAGCCTTCCTGCTCAATACCTCTGCTGTCATCTCAAATCTCGGTGTCGATATCATCCTGCCAAAAGAGCTCAAAAACCTTCTGCGTCCCAAGCTTGCCCTCAAGGTGAGTTCCAAATCCAAAAGTATGCGATCCTTTTTTGATCTACAGTCGATGCTGGAGTATGACTGGCAGATAGCCATAGGCGACAAGAAGATTTCGGTGGAGGAGTTTGAGAAGTTGGTCGAGGATGGAAGAGAGCTGATAGAGTTCAGGGATAACTTTGTCGTGATCTCCCCAGAGGAGGCAAAAAATATCTTTGCGCAGATCAAACGAAAGCGCAAGCTCAATCAGTTCGATATTCTACAGGAGAGCCTTAGCGGCGATGCTTTTCTTGACAAGGAGATGGAGGCGTTTATCGAGGAACTCTTTCAGCCCAAAGCGATAATGGTCCCTGACTCTCTGAAAGCGAAGCTGAGAGACTATCAGGAGCGTGGCTTTGCGTGGAGTATCAATAATCTACTCAATGGATTCGGTATGATCCTGGCTGATGATATGGGACTGGGAAAGACGATTCAGGCTATCTCAACCATACTCTATCTCAAGGAAAAAGAGTTTGTAAAGAGGAGGGTAGTGATCGTTGTGCCCACCTCTTTGCTAAATAACTGGGAGAACGAGCTGGAGAAGTTCTCCCCTTCACTGAGCTATTACTCCTATTATGGACTCAAGCGAAGCATCAAGGAGTCTGATATATTGATTACGACTTACGACATCATCAGAAGAGACTTGGAGAGATTTAAAAAAGAGAAGATCGACTGTCTTGTTATCGACGAAGCACAGAGGATCAAAAACCCCGGTACCGAAACAAGCAAGGCGGTCAAATCTATCAAGGCTAAATACAAGATCGCTCTCAGCGGCACCCCTGTCGAAAACAATCTCTCTGAACTTTGGAGTATCTTTGACTTTGTACTTCCAAAATATTTGAAAAGCCTCAAGGACTTCAGCAATACATACGCTAAATCGATCGAGATAGAAAAAGACAGGCAGAAGATAGAGAGGCTCAGAAAGATTACGGCACCCTTTATGCTGCGACGACTAAAAACAGATAAAGATATAGCACCGGATCTTCCCGAAAAGATCATAATAGACGAATACTCGACGATGACCAAAAAGCAGGCGGCACTCTATCAGAGTGTAGTCGATGAGAGTTTTGAAGCGATGGAAGATAAGGAGAAAAAAGGTGCACTGGTACTCAAACTCATCGTCTCTCTAAAGCAGATATGCAACCATCCGCGCAACTATGACAAGAGCAGCCCGATTGATCCTTCGCTCTCTGGAAAGAGTCAGCAGCTGCTCACTCTGCTCGATACGATTTTGCAGAGGGATGAAAAGGTACTCATCTTTACACAATACACTGAGATGGGCGAGATACTTGTCAAGATGATAGAAGAAACACTCCTCACGACACCACTCTACCTCAAGGGCTCTCAGAGCAAGAAAAAGCGTGATGAGATTGTGGATAGTTTCCAGAACAATGCACAGCATAAAATCTTCATACTCTCCCTCAAAGCCGGCGGAGTAGGTCTCAACCTGACCGCTGCAAACCATGTCATCCACTACGATCTATGGTTCAACCCCGCCGTAGAAAATCAGGCAACCGACAGAGCTTTCCGTATAGGACAAAACAAAAATGTCTCTGTCTATCGATTCATCACCAAAAACAGCTTTGAAGAGAAGATAGACAAGATGATCAAAGCCAAGCAGGAACTCTCCGACCTGAGCGTCACAGTAGGTGAGAAGTGGATTGGAGAGATGGAGAAGGATGAGTTGAAGGAGATTTTT
>JAYEOH010000079.1:0-3371 GCA_034722775.1 Campylobacterota bacterium
TGGCGGCGTAATATATAACTTTAGATACAATATCTTCATAACAATTATGAATAGAGGAGAGAGGTATTGAAAAAATTTATTATATGTGCGATGATATTGGTATGGGGAGCAGTATCTTTACAGGCGGAAAACAATGATGCCTATCGATATAAGTGGGTGGGTACTTTTGTCAAGGGAAGTTCTTATACAGATCAGGTTGTAGCGAGCAGTATGATGTGGGAAGGGTTTGCCGATGTGATCAAAAAGCGATGGGGCGAAGGCTATTATCTAAGTGATTTGAAATATGGCAATGGTAAATGGATCGGTGTTTTTTCGAAGGGAACCCAATGGAGCAATCAGGCGTATGATGTCACAGAGAGATGGGAAAGTATGGGCGCAGCGATCGAAAAGCGATGGAAGCAGGGCTTTTATGTGGTTGCCATCGAGCAGGGATTGTCTGAGTGGGTTGCAGTCTACGCCAAAAATACCGGTTTCACCAATCAATCTTTTGAGCGCCAAAAGAAACTTGTGAATTTTCAAAACAGAATAATGCAACGATGGAAAGAGGGCTTTGAATTGCTGGATGTGGAGTATGGAGAGGGGCATTGGCTGGGGATATTCATAAAAGGTCCGAACTATGGCAAACATGCGATGAGCTTGCGCAGTAACTGGAAGCGCTTTAGAGAAGCTATCCAAAAACAGTGGGATGCAGGATATCAGATCACCAATATCGCATTTGGTGTCGGAAAATGGATAGGGACTTTCGCCAATAATACCGGATATTCGGCTCAGGGATATGAAACCGCTCCAACTTTGTCAGAACTTTCACAGATACTGCGGAAACGGCAGGAGGATGGGTTTGCACTGATCGATCTGGCTGAGGGGTGGTAGTGGTTAAAAACGATTTCATTGGGTTTGGCATTGTCAAAATGGTATAGTGTAGACTCGAATAAATTCGAGTGTCCTGAGTGTCTTAAAATATCTTGACTGGTCATCAGGATCCTCGAATTTATTCGAGGTCGAACAATGCGGGCTATATGGATCCAAGAATGAAGTAGTCGTGGTCAAAACACCATAGCTTTACTGTAACCAAATAGATTTATGCTACAATATTTAATATATACATTATTTCCGGAGTATCTCGTGATCAAATATCTCACTCTTGTTTTTATTTTACTTTTTCCTGCGCTGCCTGCCGTTGCCGCTCCGCCTAATCCTCATACTTTTGTGCCCAATCGCGGTATCAAGCCCAGCAAAGTAATGGCTGCCTACATGAAGGGCAATATTGTCAAAGGTGTTCGCCAGGTGATCTATATCTGGAATCGTTCTTATTCTGCCCCTATTCAGCAGATCGGCGACTTGGTGAGGACATTCAAATATCTCAGTGATTCCCCGGTTATGCCCAAGCAGATGCTGGAGAATGAAGAGTTTCAGCTCTATAGAGTACTCGATACCAAAAAGATGATCAAAGCCCTGGATCGTTTTCAGGCAGATGTGAACAAGACTTACAAGGCACTTTTTGAGTATTCCAGTCTCATTATCGGAAGCAAAGACGGAAGCATGAACAAGGCATACAAGAGACTAACTCGTGATATGAAGAGAATGGTCAAGAGCTATAATAATCTTGCCAAGGTGACCAACAGGCAGTATCGCCAAAAGGTGATGCCGTATTATAAGTTAAACTACAAAAAGTAAGGATGAGGGCAGATGAATGATGTGATCGGGTGGCTGAAGGAAAATGGCGGGCTCAAGATAATCGATGAACCTTTGGATGTAGAGCTGGAGATCCCGCATGTGGCATATATCGAAGTCAAAAAAGAGGATTCCCGTCCGCTGCTTTTCATGCATCCCGTCAACCGAGCCAAAGGAATTGAATATGATATACCGGTTTTGATGAATATATTTGCCAGTAAAGAGTTGACGGAAAAGATATTTGGACGGCACCCTGACGAGATATCAGGAGACATTGACGGACTGCTCAAGCTCAAGCCTCCAAAGGGGTGGAGAGCCAAACTCGCGATGCTTCCCAAGCTCTTTTCGCTGAAAAATGTTTTTCCCAAGCGTGTGAAATTTAGAGGTGAGTGCCAGGAGGTGATCATCCCCAAAGAAGAAGTGGATCTTGATAAACTTCCTATTTTGACGACTTGGAGCGAGGATGGCGGTCCTTTCATCACGATGGGACAGGTCTATACCCAGAGTCTCGATGGCGAAATGCAAAACCTTGGCATGTATCGTCTCCAGCAGTATGACAAAAAGAGACTGGGGATGCACTGGCAGATCCACAAAGATGCTTCCCATTTTTTTGACCAGTATCAAAAGGCTGGCAAAAAGATGCCCGTTACGGTCGCGATCGGCGGAGACCCCCTCTATATCTGGTGCGGGCAGGCACCTATGCCTTATGGTATGTTTGAGATGCTGCTCTATGGTTTGGTACGGAACAAAAATGCAGAGTTGGTCAAGTCCATCACCAATGATATCTATATCCCCCGTGATGTCGATATCGTTATCGAAGGTTTCGTCGATCCGGAGCTGACAGAGATAGAGGGACCTTTCGGGGATCATACCGGATACTATACGCTCGAGGAACCATTCCCTGTGATGGAGGTGGAGACGATCACGATGAAGAAAAAGCCCGTTTTCCAGGCGACAGTCGTCGGAAAGCCGCCACTGGAAGATAAATATATGGGATGGGCGACCGAGCGGATCTTCCTCCCGATGCTCAAACCGATGGCACCTGATCTCATCGACTACAATATGCCTGAAAATGGTGTCTTTCATAACCTGATACTGGCAAAAATGAAGGTGCTTTATAAAGGGCATGCGCAGCAGTTTATGCACGCTTTTTGGGGTGTTGGACAGATGAGTTTTGTCAAACATGCGATCTTTGTGGGTGAGGATGCCCCCGATCTGGAAGAGTCCGGTGCACTGACGGAGCATATTCTCAATAGGTTGGAAAAGAGCAAAATATTGATCACACAGGGTATCGTCGATCATCTCGATCATGCCTCTCCCGAACAGTTTGTCGGGGGAAAACTGGGCATCGATGCGACGGGTGATGAGGTAGAGGAGGGTGTAGAGTCCCTGTTGAGTGATAGTGAGCTTCTAGAAAAGATGCAGGCGATTGACAGCGATATCATCGAACTCAAACAGTACTTTACTCAGACTAAAAATCCTATCTGTGTCATCACTGTGGATAAAACAAAACGGATCTTCAGTGATATCCAAAAGATAGAGAGTCTCAAAGGACATATCAAACTGTTGATAATTGTTGACAGAGAGAACAACGATATAGAAAATGCCTATATGCTTGTGTGGCGCGTGGTCAACAACATCGATGCCCAGAGAGATATTCTTCTTGATCCGTTTATCGTGATCGATGCGACAAACAAAGG
>JAYEOH010000080.1:0-15764 GCA_034722775.1 Campylobacterota bacterium
AGGGTTAAATATCTGCTAATCAAAATACTCATCAACAATCATAGGAAAGAGTCTGATCGTCTTTCTGGCTTTCTCCACTTTGGGGGCAAAAACTTCTGAGCTTGCCGGAAATTGTCGCATCAAATCCTCATAGATTTCTATCTTATCATCCATATGCACTTCCAGGGCATCCAAAAAGAGCTGCATATTCTCTTTGCTCACAGCAAATTTCATCAACAGTTCAAACATACGCTTGCGGGGATGGATCGCCATCGATTCTCCGGCTGCTAATGCTATATCTTTGATATCCCATCTGGATATATAGATACCGCTGACACTCGGCGCAACCAATTTGGCATAGAGTGCTTCTGTATACGAGGGGTAATCCTTGAGGTCAACTTCCTCTTCAGATTCACAACTGCCGTCTGCACACAAGGCTTCATTGGCACTGAAGTTTTCAAACTCTTTTCTCAAATCTTCGATATCTCTCACTGTTTATCCTTTATTCTCAATTATTATTATCAATTAATACGGGTATGGCATCCGCCTCAATCGGTGCAGCATACCATCGGTTTGCGATCAGCATCATCTTTGCGACAAAGCGTATCTGATCATCGATAAATTCAGGATTTTCAAAAAGTTCACTGACTTCTTTGTCCAGATTATAGCCTATCACTCTCCCCTCTTCCACTTCGATGAAATCAACGCTTCCAAGAAGCTTTCCGGCTTCATTCAACTCATTGCAATAGTCAGCAGCCTTGCTTTGAAACTCCTGTTCGATGATCATCTTGTCCACCTTGGACTTTCCAACACTCTGCATCGTAAAATCAAAATGCTCATCCGTGATATTGAGTGCAATTGCTGTAGCATTCAATCCATTGAGTTTCATGATTTTATTGAAATATTTTCTTGCATATCCTGTCTGGGCATTATATCCCAGGATGGTACAGAGACCGGTATCAGGCTTTATCTCATGTGGCTGCACTCATACTCCTTTCTCTTAAAAATCCATATTTCTGGCATTTTCATGCAGGACCATTGCTTCTTCCTCCTCCAACTGACATCGAGGGCAGACCTGCTCTCCTCCGGTGTAGGTGAAGTAACTGCCGCACTCATTGCAGCGTTTGATATTGAAAGTCGCCAGAGTTCGCTGTGTCGGCTCAAAGAACTCTTTGATCTCAAAACCGCTCTGCAGATGGATCGCATCCGGCTCACAAACATCATGGCACAGATGACACTTGACACAGAGCATCGCATCGAAATTGATGAGAGAAAACTTGCCATCAGAGCTGAGCGCACCTGTCGGACAGATACGATAGCAGATCTGGCAATTGGTACACTTCTCATCGACAAACTTTTGCGAAGTAAAACTCACATCCTCTTCCGGAAGCACTTCATACTGCTCCGGCTTCTCTGCGCGCTTGAGTGCCGTAAAAAATATCTTGCGTTTATTGGGAAGTTTTTTCTCTTTCATCTTGCTGATGACAGCAGCATCTATCTCATATTTTTGCTGTTCATCGGCATCCACTGCCTGGTCAAATACCTCTTTTTGTTTCACAGCGCCTTTGAGTGAAATATTGGAGAGAAATGAACGCCGTGACGGAACTTCTTCCTCTTCGATAGTTATTTCAGACTGATAGGCAATATTTTCTCCTGACAACTGTTTATCGCTGAAACCGGAGAGGACAAAATTCGCCTCCTCTATATTTTGCTCGATCTGTGCAAAGAGCGGGTCTTTGATTTCGCACTCTTGGCAATGCCCAATATCAAGTGTGATCGGCTCATCACTTGCAAGTGCCAGAGAGATGAGATGCTCTACACTCAGCGTCGAAATACAGGGGATATTCTTTTTGCAGGATATCAGATTCTCTTTATCTTCGAGCATAGAAAAGAAGAAATCAACTGTTGAAAACTCTTTCAGCACAAATGCTTCTGTCGGGCAGATACCGACACATCCACCGCAATCTACACAGGCAGAAGGGGTAAAGGTCGGAATATTATCGATGATCTCTATCGTGTTGACAGGGCAGATCTCCACACATTTGGTACACTCGGAGAGTCTGCTTGCAGCCCTCACACAGGAGGAGAGATCAAAGTTTAGATTCATTCTTCACCACAATGAAGGGCAAGCTGCTCTGTCACATACTCAAAATCACTGAGCATAAACTCCAAAGCCAACTCTGCGCCATCATGATATAACGGTGTGCGTGATTCTCGTTTCATGTTGATCAAAAAGAGCGGTGTCCACTCAAGCAGATGATCTTTTAGAAAACCTCTCTGGACTTTGATGAGTTCGCAAACACCCTCTATATCATCAGCATCGAGCGCTTTCTTCTGTGCCATGCAGAGCATATACATAAACTCCAGTTCAATACCGATATGGTCAGCACTGACGACTCTCGCCGCTGTCAACTCTACACGAAAATCCAATGCATTATAGAGTTCCACTACCGGGTTGTCTCCTCCGCTTTCGATCATCTGGTCATCTCGGGTATAGAAACTCTCATACGGCACAAGATGCATCAAAAATAGACTGGCAAAATCGACATTGTAATACTCCTCTATCAACTCCTTCATACTATGCTCTTCGCGTTTACCCCAGGCTTTATAATTGGGAAAGAGCGAAAGAAGCGCTTCATCACTCTCGATCTTATTCAACAGATCCTCATCAACTTCTATCAGCATCAATCGGGAGATCAGCGCATAGAGTGCGATACGGTTCTCGATATCCTGTTTCATTTCATTCATATAATTGCCTCCATGCATCTATTTTTCTCTTATATTTACGCCATACGAACCAATGCCGCATCATACCACTTTCAAGATAAAAATTGTTTAAAAATAAATTATCTGGAAAATTGTAGGTGAAGTGAGGACGGGAAACCCCGTCCTAAATGTGTTTATGTCAATTTGACTGTATACGCTTTGAGACTCAAAGGTACCGCAGGACGCTTCATATGCACCGGTCTCCTGAGTATGTCAGAGCTATCAAGAGGACGGGTCAATTTGTCTCTCCACTCCTGATAAACTTTCATATTGTTTTCATAATTCACATAAATATCACCGATCTTCTCACCCTTGCCGGCTTTTTCGATACGGATCTTCTGATGCCAGGCATGGTTACCGGCTATGGGGTCCGGATGTGATGGTGCTACAGCATTCTGCCATGAACCGCTCAAGCCATCCCACCAGATATTATCAAGGTCTTTATTATACTCTTTGAACTGCCAGGAGTCTCTACGATCCATCATTCCTTTATCGAGACCTTCTGTCGGCTTCAGTGTTCCGATTTTGCCATCCATCGTCAGATCATAGAGCGGAGCACCCGTACCCATCACACCAAGCTTTTGTTCAAATCCAGGGATCTCTACTGCATTTTTCAGCTTCCATCGGCCTGCGTGGTGAGAACAAGCTGTCACACCCGGCATAGTACCCTCTGTAGGGACAGCCATCGCAACAAAGTAGCCTGATTCGAGTCCAGAAACTGTATCTGTGATAGTACACTTGATCGCATCACCTCGTTTGATACCAAGTCTTTTGGCATCCTCAGTATTAATCCAGACTGGATTATGGTTTTGAGAAATCTCATTCAAGTGTTTAGAGTTGACCGATCGTGTATGAATATTGTATGACAATCTAAAGACGGTATTGAGCGCAAACTCATTATCTTTTTCCATAAAGTCGTGGTGAACATGCGATACAACATGAACCATTTTCTTTCGATCTTCTTTAGTTGTGGGATAGATAGGTATTGCGTATTCAGGCCACTTCCACTCTTTGAACCACTCTGAGTAGAACTCAAGTTTACGGCTCAATGTATGGAAACCTTGTTTCAGCTCACCATCGACTTCTACGCCGATCGCTTTTTTACCGCCAAAGGTATGGTCTTCTACGAGAAGTGCACCATACTCATCTTTTTCAACATCTCTCTCGTCGTATTCGTGACCATGAGAAATATATTTACCATCTTTTTTATGAAGCTCTCTCTCTTGAGGTCTATAGATATTATCCTCTTCGAGCCATGTTCCTCTGTCTCTCATCATCTCATAGTTTGGATATTTAGAGTCAGGGTAGGCTGCTTTGGCTGCTTTTCTCAGATTTGGAAGCTTGTCAAAGGCTGCCTGATACCACTCAGGGATTGTCACCGCTCTGCTCGGATCCTCTTTGGAAGCCCAATATTTTCTTACACCGAGGGAACCATCCGGGTCAACATGATGAACCATGATATTTGCCCAGAACTCTACCTCTTCCCATACTTCGCCAAGACCGGATTTGACATGTGCTTCCAGTGTCGCTCTAGCCGGATTTTCAGCTTTCCATCCCATCTTTTCGAGTGCCACTCGCAGTGCGGGGTTTCTAAAACTCAACCATCTTGCCGGCAATGTAGCCTCGGAGTGCTGGTCATGTCTTTCACCCGCAAGTCCTACCGGCAATACATAATCACAATACCAGTTGGTCTCTGACCAGGTGGGAGAGAGATTGAAACTCATTTCGATTTTGTCTTCTCTCTTGAGTGCTTCAATCCATCTAAATCCATCCGGGTTAATCCAGACTGGGTTATACATTCTCGGAATCCAGACTGCCAGCTTCTTTGGAACACTTGTCAAGCCCTTGTCAGTCCACTTTTTCTGCCATGCATCATCCATCAGGAGGTGCGGCATAATATGGCTCATTTCATAAGTGCTGAGGGGGTACTCAGGCGGCCAGGCAATCTCATTCCAGACATCTACCTTGGGAGGTCTTACGCCCGCTTCAGCTGAGGCATCGCCCTTGCCATTAACGGAAATAACCGACCAGTGATGAAGACCGACATTTCCTTCATCTCCGGACATAGCACCACGGAGCACAAACGGAAGGAAAGCTGATCGTGTGATCATCCATCCGCCTCTGTGTGCGATCGGTCCGGCTCTCCAGATATAAGTCGCCACTCTGTCGCCTGCATCGATGAACATCTCATAGAGCTTCTCAACAATTCTAGCCTCAATGCGACACTCTTTGACTACAAAGTCAAGCGTATAAGGACTATACATTTCACTAATCATCGCAATGAAATCCTGATAGCTGTCACCCTCGGGAACTGATTTAATATAGCCTTTTTTGACCAGGTATCCGAGATACTCTTTGTCTGCCATCAGGCGATCCCAATTGACCCAGTTTTTGACAAAAGCATGGTCTACCTGGCTTTTGCCGTCTAAACCTTTTTCATTTAGAATTCTATTGGCGAGGTAGAGATATAGTGCTGTCTCGGTACCGGGCCAAACAGGGACCCAGAGGTCTGCCATACCGGCAGAGTTTGACATTCTCGGATCCATGACAACGAGTTTTGCCCCTTTTCTTCTGGCATCTGCGATGCGGCCTGCTGCCTGCTGGAAGTAGTGTCCCGCATCTGCCGCGTGAGAGGATTGCAAAAAGATCAGCTTGGCATTACCCCAGTCGGGATTGTTCCTATCATCATTGCTCCACTGTATTGTACCCTCTCTGGCACCTGCCGAACAGATGTTGGTATGCGAATCATATCCATCACATCCCATAGAGTGAGGTACCCGGTGACCGAAACCATTTTCATTTGGTCTACCGACATGGTACATAATCGACTTTTTGGAAAGTTCATCACCCGTCTTGAGTGTATCATGCATTTTTTTGCCGATCTCCGACATTGCCTGATCCCAGGTGACTCTCACCCATTTGCCTTCACCTCTTTTGGAACCGGGAGCTCTTTTGAGTGGGAAAGGAATACGGTCAGGGTCATACATCTGCGATTGGGTCGCATAGCCTTTGGCACAGTTACGGCCACGGCTGCCTGCATGAAGCGGGTTACCCATATATTTTCTGACTTTAAGGTCACGAGGGTCCTGAGTCTTCTTATAAGCACCGATATCGACCCAGGCTGTCAACCCGCAAGAAGCTTCGCAGTTGGAGCATGAGGTAGGTACGAGCATATACTCTGTGGCTTTGATACCGTCAGGATTGCCTTCACTCTCTACACCATTTCTGCCTGTACCGCCTCTTTTCCAGTCATCTCCGTCAAGTTCGGTAAAACTATCCCACTCTGAAAGCGGCGGATAAAAAGCAAGTGTTTTTGGCGTGGGGGTAAACTTACTGTCGGCAGCTACAGCAGGAGTTGCCGCGATTGTTTCGAATACACCTTTTGCCAAGGCTGCACCGGCTACTGTATATGCGGTGCCTTTGAGGAAAGTTCTTCTACTTTCTATAAAAGTAGGTTTTTCATTATTCATTGTTTTAGTCATTGATTTCTCCTCCTTAACTTAATGGTAACATTTGTGGAATTTTGAGCCAAACATCTTTTGCAAGATAGAGCCCGACCAATGCTAAAATAGCTGCAAATCTCAAAATTGTTTTATTGTCATCTTTCATCGCAGAAACACTCAGGAAGAATGGAGTAACAAAGCCCAATATCATTGCCATCCAGAATTGAACATTGTACTCCCCGCCTGCATGGACATACTCCAGTGTCGCTTCCGCCTCTGCTGATTTGAAGGAGAAGAAATATTCACCCATATACATCATAAAACTGAAGAAAACTGCCATAGCCAAAACAAGTGATAAATCTTTTCTCGCATCCTTGCTCCACTCATCTGAGATAAGGATCAATGCTGCTGAACCTGCCATAAAGGCCGCAAGAAGCATCTGCATCATCTCAGTAGGAGCCTGCCATAGGTCTCTGGCACTTGATTCTGCCATGATAATAGCCGTATAGAGTGTCACCGGGATCGCCAGGAAGACAACAAAAGGGAAAATCTTCTCATAAAAAGCACTGTTTTCTCTCGCTGTCTTCGCAAGACCATTATGTCTTGCAAGATTAGGGAACGCATCCAATCCGCCTATAACCATCATAATCGTCACCAGGAGTGTGAAGAGCGATGCCATCCAGGCACCCACGGTAATCGCAGAACTCCAGTGCGGGTGAAGGAAAATATTGATCATTCTCAGCGGCTGGTGCAAATCCACCAGTGTAAAGAAAAGGAAAACATTTAAAGCGATGAAAGAGATCAATGGCATCATCCATCTAAGATTCGGCATCTCCTCCTTCTTGTGCCTATAGAGCAGATAAGCACCGATCAGGATTACACCGGTACCGATACTCTTTGCCCACATATTTAAAGTGATCATCCATCCCCAGATAATTCCGGGAATCGCTACATCCATTGTAACAATGGCCTGTGTTGCATTAATACCATGTTCTACCATCAGTGACCTCCTTCTTGTTCATGAGACTCTTCGGCTTTACTTTGGTCAAAATCCATGAAACTCTTATTATCTACTTCTCCATGTCTTGAAAATGGCGCTAAAAATCTATCAAGTATACTGTGGTGAGGATCACCGACATGGTCAAGATGCGTGATATTATTAAAGAGTCCATACCCTTCAATTCTCTCATGTGCAAGAGGATTAAGAGTCTGATTGCCACCGCCCACATAGTAGTGTTTGGGATCAGTATGCTTCTCAGGTTTACGAACCTGCACACCGCCCTGGTGCTCCATGATGTATCTCGCAATATGGCTCGTATCATCCTCTACATCACCAAAGATATTGGCTTCAACCGGACAGGCAACCACACAGGCAGGCATCATCCCGCTCTCTATACGGTGTGCACAGTAGGTGCATTTGTCGGCTGTATTGGTCTCCGGATCCATATAGATCGCTCCATAAGGACATGCCATCATACATCCGGCACAACCTATACACCTTTCGCTGTCAATATTGACGATGCCATTCTCCAGATAATGCAGTGCCGATACCGGACAGATTCGTTCACACGGTGCATTTTCACAGTGGTTACAGCGCAGTGGTGTGAAACTTCTCGATGCATCCGGGAATGTCCCTATATCGATATATTTTACACGCAGACGCCAAGAGCTCAATGGAACTTCATTTTCCACTTTACACGCGACTTCACAACCCTTACACCCCATACACAGGTTCAGGTCAACCAAGAAACCTAACTTCATGCTTCCTCCTTGAATTTTAGCATAGCTTATAGCGCACATAAGAGATTCTTAAGTACGACCACATGGGCATTTGCCTTGCATTTAGTGTATTGGATTTTGGATTAAAATATAATTATTTTTGATAAGAAAAACCGTGTTTTCTGCTTTAGGGAAGAAGTATGTTACCTATTGATAAATATATATTGTTTGATTCATCAATTTTAATGCAGTGAGAAGGAGAAAGTCGACCCTTTCCCTTCAATACTCTCAATCTCTATTTTTGAATCGTGAAGCGTCAAAATATTTTTTACGATAGAGAGTCCCAATCCCATTGAATTATCCCAGTTGTGGGTACCTGAACGATAGAATTTTTTAGTCACCTTTCCAATATCCTTTTGACTGATACCCGTACCATGGTCTGTGACAGAGATCCGTTTCCTTTCGATCTTGACAGTGACCTTATCACTTGAGTACTTCAGGGCATTTTCAATCAAATTTTTAAGTACGATCTCGATCAGGGTACGATCGCCATTGACGATGCTGCTCTCACCTTCGATAACAATAGTACGCTTCTTGTACTTCTCCTGCAGTAATTGCACAGTCCCCAGGGCAAGGAGATGGACATCAAAACTTGTCAAGTAGCATCTTGCTTCTCCGCTCTCAAATTTATTCCAAAGGATCAATCGACTGAGCAGATCCTCAATCTTTTGACCATTGTTGTAAATCTTCCCCAAAAATTTCTCCTGCAGTGAACGGGAAATTTCTGGATCTTCGTGCAGTGTCTGAGCATATCCGATTATGACAGAGATGGGATTTCTAAATTCATGGGCAATAGCAGAGAGCATATCAGTTCGCTGCCGGTTTTTCAATTTTAGCTTAGTATTGTACTTATTTTTATCCTCTTCACGCTTTTTAGCTTTCTTGAGCACCTTTTGAAGGTTGAGCCATATATCTTCAAACTCTTTAGTAGTAAATTCTGCATCCTCTTTTTGGTCCTTCGTATCGCCAAGTGTCTCCAGATAAGTGTTTACTCGTTGGAGTTTTTTTTCTATATTTTTTCCACTGGCAACAGTAACAATAACTATGAAAGTCAAAAGAGATGCCAGTAAAAACATATCGGTTGCTACACCTTCGGTGCGATGCAGAAATTGAGTCAGAACAAGATAGTAGAGAAACAGCAGAATGACCATCATGAAAGACATTCTCAGAAAAATATAATGCGATATACTCGGTGTCCATTTTTTCATCTGTGCGAAATCACTATGGGACTATTTTGGATTTTTGAGCTTCTTCTCGGCATCATCAATCCAACTGTTAAAATCAAGCACGCCGAAGTAACCGGTCACACTCTCCAAGATCTTCTTTTGAGGTGTCATAAAGTAGATAGTAGGAACATATTTGGCATAAGGTACATATTTGGATGAGACCTCATCTCTATCGATCTTCACCAGGACAAAACTCTGCAGACGCGAAGAAACCGTATCCTCTTCAAGTGTACGCTGTTTCATCTTGACGCACCAGCGGCATGTTTTACTCTCCACCATTACCATGAGAGGACGATTGGTCTCAGACGCTTTGCTAAAAGCAGTTTGCAAATCCTTCTCCCAGTGAAGCTCTCCCGCAAAAAGTACTCCTCCAAACAAAAGTACGCCCGGCAGTATAAATCTTAACACGCTTATCCTCATCCGTTATCCTTAAAATTTTTGATCGTCTCTGCAAATACCTGATAGAGTTTCTCTACCTCATCAACAGTTGTATGCTCATTGGGTGCGTGAATCGTATCATTTATAACACCAAACTCTACCGTCTGTACACCATACTCTGCCATGAAACGCGCATCGCTGGTGCCGCCGGCAGTTGAATGTTCGGGTTTTATACCACAGATCGTCTCAATCGCCCGGTCGAGCGTTTTTACTACGGCTGTATCAGGATCCGTCAAAAAGGGCTTGGCTGACTGACTCAAAGCAAGATCATAATTCATCCCATTAAAATAGCGATGTACAAATGTCTCAATATCCTCTGCAGTTGTTTTCGTAGAATTGCGGACATTGAACATCATTTTGAGCTTGCCCGGAGTCACATTGGTCACCTCCATCCCCGCACGAATATCCGTGATCACGAATTGACTGGGAGAGAAATAGTCGTCCCCTTCATCCAGATTGACTCCTGCAATCTCCGGCAGGATCTGTGCTACTTTGTGAATAGGATTGGTTGATTTTTCCGGATAAGCTGCATGCCCCTGCTTGCCATGCTTCTCGATCACACCATTGATGGAGCCGCGGCGACCTATCTTGACCGCATCGCCAAATACCTTGTCACAAGTTGGCTCGGCAACGATACAATAATCTGGCAGAAAATCAATTGACTTGAGATGCTCAAGCATGATCTTTGTTCCATACTTGGCATCACCCTCTTCGTCACTGGTCAGAAGCAAAGAGAGCGTCCCTTGAAAACGATCCGTCTCTCTCATCGCCTGGACGAAAGCCGATACACCGCTCTTCATATCCTGAGCACCGCGCGCCGTGATCACGCCATCCTTTATGAAAGGAACGAAAGGATTACTCTCCCAGCCTTCTCCGGGCGGTACCACATCCACATGTCCTGCAAAGCAGAGGTGCGCTCCTTCTCCAAATCGCTTATAGAGAAAAAGGTTTTTTACCCCGCCTTCATTTCTCCAAATCGCTTCATAACCGTCTAAATACTCTTGAATAAACTCCAGTGAGCCGGCATCGTCTGGGGTGACAGATTCATAACTGAGCAGCTTGACAAAGAGGTCAATAATATTCATTATTTTCCTTTTTCAATCTCTCCGCGGTAGGAGACGATACCTCCGGCATGGTTGATCACACGGGGGTGTCCATTTCGCCTGAAGATTGTCTGTACCTGACCGCTTCGATTGTCTGTGCGGCAAGTCAAGATAAGAATTTTCTCTTTTGTCTCTTCGAGGAGTTCACCTGCCCAACTCTGAAATGCGGAGGTTGGCTTCAAAAGATCAACACCTTTGATATGTCCCATGGTGTACTCCATATCCTCACGAACATCCACCAAAACAAAATCAGCTTTGCCTTCTGCCCGCTCTTGCAATAGCTGCTCGAGATCTTCTGAGTTTACACTGCTCTTATCTAATAATTGATTCATTACTACTTCCTTGCCATAAGATGAGGCACCAAGACCATGTCTCTTAAAATTGAAGCAGAAAATACATTAACTATACTTAGACTTCACTGTTGGCTTTGACATACTCTGGGGTACAGAAAATACCGCAATGGCATTTCCCTTCATTGGGAACCTCATCATTGATCGCCTGGGGGCAGGGGCAGATACGATTGTCGGCACTGACATGTTTCTCCGGGTTTTCCGGATCCTCCATAACCATATAACAGGGACAAAAACGCTTGCCATAGAGGATTTTGTGTCTTGCCAATCCCAGCGTGACCCCCTCGTTAACATCATGATTGGGGTGATACTCCCAGCCAAACTGCTTACAGACTTTATCAGTAAATTTTTTGGTTTTTTCGAGTTCGTGCAGGAACTCTGCCGAAGCCATATCAATTTGTTGCATCATTTTCATTCCTTTTTGAGATATACTCTTCAATGTTATATCTTAATGTGATTTAATATATAATAATACAATTATATTTATACTCAAAATAAAGGATGAGTGTGCAGATTGATAACACTGTTTTAGCAAAATTGGAAAAACTTTCGCACCTTCGGGTTGATGAGGCAAAAAAAGAAGAGATTATCGGACAACTTACAGAGATCGTCTCTTATGTTGAGAATCTTGCAGAGTTGGATACTTCTACCCTGGATGCCTCTTTTTCAACACTGCAAGGCGGAACACCGATGAGAGAAGATATGGTGCAAAGTGATCCGACTATCCCGGAAAGCATCCTTTCCCATGCGCCGCAGAGAGATGATGATTTCTTTGTTGTGCCTGCTATCATCGAGTAGCGCACCAAGAAAAATTTAAGGAGATAACAATGTCTGATTTCGATATTAAAAAACTGCTTCAGAGTGTCGTGAGCCATGGGGCTTCCGACCTCCACCTCGTTAGCCGAAGTGAGCCGCAAATCCGCCTGGATGGTGCGCTCAAGCCTGTCAATCTCCCCGTGCTCACGGGTGACGATATCGAAGAGATGTGCTACTCACTGATCACAGAAAAACAGAAGCAGCACTTTGAAGAGAATGATGAGTTGGACTTCGCTCTGCTTCTGCCCGGCATCGGAAGATTCAGAGCCAACTTCTATCGCACACTGGGCGATACGGCAGCAGCATTCAGGACCATACCCATCATAATCCCGTCACTCGATGACCTGGGTGCGCCAGAGGTATACAAAAAACTTATCAAGCGGGAAAAAGGACTTATACTGGTCACCGGACCAACCGGATCAGGTAAATCTACTACGCTTGCAGCCATGCTCAATGAGATCAACCTCGTAGAACAAAAACATGTCGTTACCGTGGAAGATCCGGTGGAATTCATCCACACCAACAAAAAGTGCGTCTTTTCACACAGAGGAGTAGGAGAAGATACCAAAAGCTTTTCTGCTGCACTCAAATACGCCATGCGTCAGGATCCTGACATCATCCTCATCGGGGAGATGCGAGACAAGGAGACGATCGAAGCCGCACTCACGGCAGCAGAGACAGGCCACCTGGTCTTTGGAACCCTGCACACTTCATCTGCACCAGGAACCATCAACCGTATCATCGATGTCTTCACCGGTGACGAACAGCCACAGATCAGAGCGATGATCTCCACCTCTCTTGTCGCGGTAGTCGCCCAGGCACTGCTGCCCAAACTCGGCGGCGGCCGTGTAGCGGTATCTGAAATCCTCGTAACCAATCATGCGATCTCCAACCTGATCAGAGAAGACAAGGTCCACCAGATCTATTCACAGATGCAATTAGGGCAGGGAGATACCGGAATGCAGACGCAGACTCAGGTCATGCTCAAATATGTCAGAGAGGGTCTCGTCTCCAGAGAAAATGCCGTCCAGTACTCCAACAAACCGGACGAGATGCTCAAAGCACTCAACTACTAAAGGGCACCCCCATTGCCATTAAGTTAAGCATTTTTGGAGCAGCGACTTCAGTCGCTGAATGCGACTGAAGTCGCATCCCCTTGCTATATTATTCTCTTAACTTAATGGCATTGAAGGGCACCCCTAAAGATTAATTGGCTATAATAGCAGAATTTTTACTGGCAAGAGGGAGGCTTGAACGATGGATATGAGTACGCTCAATTTTAACTATTTTGATGTGACAATCGCTTCAATAGTAGTCATCCTTGGCATCAAGGGCATGATGAACGGCTTTGTCAAGGAGCTTTTTGGGCTGCTTGGGCTTGTCGGTGGTGTCTATGTAGCGTCAAGATCAGCCAACAGTGCCGCTGCCTTTATCGACAAAAACTTCTATCACACCGACAATGCGACCCTGCTGCAGTTGATCGGATTTATTGCTATTCTCGCTATAGTATGGATCGCTGCTGTGGCACTCGGATCACTCTTCTCTTCACTGACTCAGGCAAGCGGACTTGGATTTATTAACCGTCTTTTCGGCTTTATCCTGGGAGGAGGAAAGTATTTTTTGATTTTTGCTTTGATCGTCACAGCACTCTCCAATGTGACACTGGTCAAAGATAACCTGGAAAAATATATCAATGACAGCCTGCTATATCCCTACCTCAGGGAAGCCGGTTCTTTCCTGATCAATATTGATCCAAAAGCTTTTCAGCATCAAGACAATAACACCACAACTGCGGCTCCTGTTTTATCCGTCTCCTCTATGGAGAGTAATCTGAGTGCTGCTATAGATACCAATGATACAAATACAAGTCAGAAACAGTAGAGATTACGAGAGATATGACAGCTTACCCTACGCTTCTTGAGACTTTTAAAAAACTGCTCAAAGAGAACAGTCTGAAATTTACCAGACAACGGGAATTGGTCTTCAAAACACTCCATGACAACGAAGGGCACTTTACCCCGGAAGATCTCTCCACTCTGATCAAAGAGCAGCAGCCTGATTTGACCATCAGTATCCCTACTATCTATCGCACACTTGCCCTTCTCGAAGAGTCTGACATTGTTGATTCTCTCTCTTTTGGCGCCAAAGGAAAAAAATATGAGTTTGGACTCAAAGAACATCATGACCATCTCATCTGCACCCAGTGCGGCAAACTTATTGAGTTTCAAGATGATGTGATCGAAAAACGCCAGGAAGAGATCGCAAAGAAATTCAATTTCAAGATGACAGATCATACGATGAATATCAGGGGCATCTGCGAATCTTGCCAGCAAAAACAATCATAACATACACATTATTACAGGAGTAACTTTGATATTTGACAATCAATATATCCGGGAACGCATTAAAAAAGCCAACATACTCAAAGAGGAGGGTTTCAATCCCTATCCCAATCAAATTGCCAAGGGGACACCTTCAAAAATATTTTTAGAAGAGTGTAGCTATGTCAAAGATATAGATGCTAATGAAAAAAAAGATGAGAGCAAAACCTATATCCTTACAGGGAGGCTCAAATTCATCCGCATCATGGGCAAAGCAGCCTTTGCCAAGCTCGAAGACAGTGATGGCCTGGTGCAGATTTACTACAATAGAGATGAGCTCCCTGAAGGGTATTACAACAAAGTCAAGAAGTTAATTGAGGTAGGGGATATTGTACTGGCTGAAGGATATCCTTTTGTGACGCAGACAGGCGAACTAACGCTGCACTGCAAACGATTTGAAATCGTCAGCAAAGCTATCTCTCCACTGCCGGAGAAGTTCCATGGACTGCAAGACCATGAGCTGCGCTATCGACAACGCTATCTCGATATGATCGTCAACCCTGAAGTGAAAGAGACTTTTGTCATGCGCAGCCGTATCGTCTCTCTGGTGAGAAGATTCTTTGAAGACAAATCATTTTTGGAAGTCGAAACACCAATGATGCATCCTATCCCCGGGGGTGCCAATGCAAGGCCATTTGTGACACAGCACCATGCATTGGGAGTTGATCGATATCTTCGAGTCGCACCTGAGCTTTATCTCAAACGATTGATCGTAGGGGGAATGGAAGCAGTTTTTGAGATCAACCGTAACTTCAGAAATGAGGGAATGGACCACACCCACAATCCTGAGTTTACAATGATCGAGTTCTACTGGGCGTATCATACCTACATCCACCTGATGGAGATCACGGAAGAGCTTTTCGAGTCACTCTTTGAGAAGCTTGAGCTGCCACGAGTGCTCCCTTATGGAGATTTGGAAATTGACTTTACTGCACCCTTTGCCAAAGTTCCTTATATTGAGGCATTGACAACGATAGGAGGCATACCCGCTGATGTCGCGACAGACAAAGAGAGAGCATTTGCATATTTGGCAGAGCACAATATCAAAGTAGATAACAACTTGACATTGGGCTACCTGCAGGCAGAACTTTTTGATGAATTTGTCGAAAGCAAACTGATCAATCCTACTTTTATCACAGATTTCCCGGTAGATATCTCACCGCTTGCCAGACGCTCCGATGACAATCCGGAGATCGCAGAACGATTTGAACTCTTCATTGCCGGCAAAGAGATCGCCAATGGATTCAGTGAACTCAATGACCCTATTGACCAATATGAGCGATTCAAGTCACAAGTCGCCGCCAAAGATGCCACCGGAGATGACGAAGCGATGCATATGGATACAGATTATGTCAAAGCACTCAGCTATGGTATGACTCCTACTGCCGGAGAGGGTATCGGCATCGACAGACTCGTCATGATGCTTACCAACCAACACTCTATCCGAGATGTTCTGCTCTTCCCTGCTATGAAGCCGGAAGCA
>JAYEOH010000081.1:0-15610 GCA_034722775.1 Campylobacterota bacterium
ACATATGCAGCGCAAGTGTTCGGTTGTCACCGATATTGGCTGTCTGTGTGACAAGTGTCAGCCTATTGAGCAGTGAAAACGCTGCTTCCTTGCTGCCACAGTCCAAGGTCACGATCGTACCGCAGCCATCAGGATAAAGTGACTCATAGCGTACATGATGCTCGTGTGCTGCCAAAGAGGGGTGACGGAGTTCATAACCTTCTGGTAGTTCTTGCGAAAGCTGTTTAGAGAAAATTTCGATACTCCTGTTGATACGCTCTATCCGTAATGCCAGTGTTTCCAGTCCCAGCATCGTCAGGAATGATCCAAACGCATTTGCCGTCATTCCGATATCCCGCATCGCCCTCTTCTTACAGATCGCTATCATCGCTTTGGCTTTTATCTTGTTGACAATAGGATGGAGTGCCTGGTACTTCTCATGATGCAGCTTGTCATCTCTCTCTTTCACTGCCCTGAATACTGCGATGCCGCCCAACGCAGCACTGTGTCCGCACATAATCTTTGTCGAAGAGTAGATGACGATATCCGCACTGGCTTCAAAAGGACGCACGATCAACGGCGTAATGGTATTATCTACTGCAAAAAGTGTCTTGTACTGCGCACAAAGCATACCGATCCTCTGCAGATCGGGGAGTTTCAGACTGGGGTTTCCTACGCTTTCGCAGAGCACCATTTGCATACCCGACTCCAACAGTTTTTCAATTCTATCAAAGTCATCCACATCACAAAAGTGGCCTTTGACACCAAAGCGATTCATAGTCTCGGTTACCAGCGTGTAGGTACCGCCGAAAAAACCGCCGATGCAGAGGATCTCGTCCCCCTGTTTTAGAAAAGCTGTCAGTATCATTGCCAGAGCACCCATCCCGGAAGCAGTCGCTATTGCACCGGTACCGCCCTCCATTGCCGCGACAACAGATTCCAGCTTTGCATTGGTAGGATTGCCAACACGCGCGTAGAGCGGCAGTGCCGCTTCACCTGAGAAGATCGCCTCTGCTTCCTCTGCATCACAGTAGCCAAAAGCGGCAGAAGGAACCAATGTCGGTGCGATCGGACCTCTCTTGCTGCCAACTTCTTGAACTAAAAGTGTATTGAATTGTTCAAAATTTTTCATCTTTATTCCTATATACTGTTTTGCTTTTAAATCTCTTTTATCCTATTTTTATCAATAGTTTATCGAGAAATCCCGTACTGAGCAGCCTCTTCAAAGCACCCAATAGGCAGGTCGCCTTCGTAATATAGTATCTTGGCTTTGGTTTTTCAGCCAGGATAATACGGTGTACCACTTTTGCGACAGAGATAGACTCTTCACTGAAAGGTACTTTTTTTTCAGCTCCCTCCAGCTTCTCATGGTACTGTTGACGAAAGAGTGAGTGTTCGATATCTACATTTTCCCGAAGCTTTTCAAGAGCATTATTGCGAAAATCGCTGTAGATTGGACCAGTATTGAGAAGTACCGGGTAGATATTTGTCTCTGCTAACTCAAGGCGAAGTGTATCGGTCAACCCTTCGATGGCATATTTGCTGGCATTGTAGGCACCTCTGCCAAAAAGCGAAACAAGACCAAGAACCGAGCTATGCTGGATTATCTTGCCATAGCCGCCCTGCTTTCGCATGACTGGGATGATTTGCCGAGTACATTCATGCAGACCAAAGAGATTGGTTTCGAACTGCGCTCTCAGTGTCTCTGTCGTAATATCTTCCACAACTCCGGGTTGTCCAAAGCCGGCATTGTTGAACCAGGCATCGATCTTGCCATCTTGCTGCAAAACATATTCAATGACTGATGCAATCTCTTCATATTTGGTGACATCGAGCTGCATTGCATGGTTGAAACCCAATGCCCTCAACATTTCCACATCCTTGGGGTCTCTTGCAGTCGGATAGACATCAATATGCTGATCTCTGAGATAGTTCGCTGTCGTCAAGCCGATCCCTGTACTGCATCCTGTGATGACAATATTACCCATTTACGGCTCCATTCTCGGTACCGGAACCTGCTCCAAAATCAGATCGATTATTCCATCGTTGTCCACATTGTTGATCTCTGCATTATGACTTCGTATAATACGATGACGGAAAACATCATGAATAACTGATTTGACATCCCTGGGCACTGTATAATCCCTGCCTTGCAGCCAGGCATATACCCTGGAGCACTGATCGAGTGCGATGGTCGCTCTGGGACTTACACCTACATCGATGAAGATATCCAGCTGCTTACTGTGTCGCAGGGGATAGCGCGTAGCATAGACGAGTTCAACAATATATTGTTCGATATCCTCACTGCTTTTTACCTTGGCGATCTCTTTTCTTGCAACAAATATTGCTTTTTGTGATATCTTTTCATTGTCGAAAGTTTGAATCTCTTTACTCTTCTCTCCCCTCACCAGCTTCATCATCTCAAGTTCTGATGCCATATCGGTATAGGTAATGCTGACATGCATTAAAAAACGATCTTTTTGTGCCTCAGGCAGAGGAAAAGTACCCTCTTGTTCTATAGGATTCTGTGTTGCCATTACGATAAAAAGCTCAGGGAGTTTATGGGTCACTCCGGATACGGTAACCTGTCGCTCCTCCATCGCTTCAAGCATCACCGCCTGCACCTTGGCGGGCGCACGATTGACCTCATCCGCTAAAATAATATTTCCAAATATGGGACCAGGCTCAAAGCGGAATTTATGCTCTCCTTCCACCTCATACATCTTATCCTGTCCTGTTACATCTGAAGCAACCAGGTCCGGCGTAAACTGAATTCGTGAAAACTTTGATTCGATTACATGCGCCATAGATCTTACCGCTCTGGTCTTGGCAAGCCCGGGAAGCCCCTCAACAAGCAGGTTGCCATTGGCAAGCACACCAATGATCAGCCTCTCCACGATATGCTCCTGACCGATAATAGAAGCGTTCATCTTCTTTTGGAGTAACTTGATTAGATCGTATGCTTTCATTAATTTCCTTAGTATTTAGTAAGTCTATCATAGCATATACAAGTATAAGGGTAGCCCTGCAATTGCTTCAAAATCATTTTTGCCCCACCTTAAAACGCTCTTTATAGGAGCAGTGTCGGCACAACTCTTCAGTTGCCCTGCCCTCTCCGAATCCCTCGATCATCGCTTGCGATCGTGTACCTTTCAAGATTTGATCAAGCGATTTATGATGAAGGTTCCCCAGTTCTACTACGCCGTCACAGTCAAGACAGCACGGTACAACTTTTCCGCTTGCCAAAATAGCAATATGTGAACTCAAGCCCTGACATGTGCCGTCGCCATAGAGTGGATTGCCTAAATCAGGCCATTCAAAATAGTGGTCAAAATGAAGCAAAATCTTACGGTCCAATCGGATTGTCTTTGGTTTTTCAAACATGATTTTATCGATATCGAGCCGGCAGTCAAAATACTTGGAAAGAGCGGAAAATATCTTTTGATTATAGCTTTTTTCGCTCAACTCTTCATTCAGGTTCCAGAGGCGAAGATTGATGAATAGTTCATTTTTTTGTTTGATTTTTTCACCACATAGCTTAAGCACAGGATCAAGATACTGCTCCAAAGTGAGCGAAGTATCATTTTTATTGTAGCTGTTAAGTGAGATATTAATCTGTTTGACTGATGGATGAAACAGGGTTTGCTGCGGTTGTTTTTTTAGATAATAGCCGCTGCTTGTCAAGAGTGCTTTCATCCCGTGGCGACCAAGAATATCGAGATATTCTTCCAGATTGGGAAGTGTCAGGGGATCGCCTACTACATGACAGGCAATCTCCCTCGTATACTCTTTCACTTGCACCATAATAGAGTCAAAAAACTCAGTTGTCATCGTCTGTGACGGCAGTGCCTTTGTCGGACAAAATGAACAGCTCAATCCGCAGATATTGGTCAGCTCGATATAGATACGGTGAAATTTCATTCAGCCCAATCTAGTCCTCTTGAGAATCCCGCATGCACTTGGAGAGATCATCAAAATTTTGACTTCGACGGATACACGGCATTCTTCGTTTCATATCCAAAATGCCCTCTTCGAGTTCATCCATCGTCTGCTCTTTGCTGACATCCGTCCAGACAGTAATTTTACCCTCTTTACTCTTTTCGCCACTCATTTTCTCTTCAATATCAATGAGCTTGGAGAGACAGAGATTGGCTTCATCTTTATTATTCGCATTCTCCATGCAAACGCGTGCTTCCTGCATTTCAGTCAATAGCTTTGGCAAGAGTTCTTTTTGCTGCTGAAACATATTCTCTGTCAAGTCGGCATCTCTCTCTATCTCTGCATCATCATCAATCTCTGCATCCTCAATTTCCATATCATCAATCTTGATAACTTCTTCTATCTCATCCGATGCATTCTTATCCGCAGCCTTGTCGATTATTGGCTCCTTTTTGACAACTGCCACTGCCTTCTCCTTCATCAGAAACCCTTTTTGCTCATCATATAGAAAATCAGGCAGAGCAAAAACATCTTCGGAAATATTTTGGTCAAACTCGATAAATACCGCTGTTTTCAGTACCTGTATGCCCGACACCATTGTCTCTTCTTTGAGCGGCACTCCTTTATGGTAGCAGCGCTTCTTGCCCTTGTACAGCCACTCATCACAGTGATAGCCCATGACAGTAGAGCTGCCTGTCTTTTTCCCTTTTGCCAGCATATCTTCTATCGATTTTTTGTAGAGATTTTTTCCTGTAGTGACAGCCATCCTCAGCACCGGGTCTTCACTCGTTTCAATCTTTTCTTTCTCGAAATCTGCCCTGTAGACAATGCCGCGATCTTCACGATAGAGCGTACGAATCGTCTTGGTATTTTTCACTGTACCTGTTGTTGCCTCAACATATTTTTCTTTGTAGAGTTTGCGAGCACCCCACTCGGTAAATACCAAAGTTGACTTACCGCTGATCTCGAGTTGACTATCAGCCGACAGCTCTCCGCTGCCATTAATGTCATAGGTGACAAAAGCCGACTCTATATCAAAGGCTCTAAAACTGCCGGCAGTTTTTCCCTGCAGTTCAAGAGATGCAAACATCAGCAAAAATAAAAATACTATTTTATAATGAAACACTTTTTCTCCTTTTTACTCAAGTAGACTCTTGAGCAGTTTTTTTCCGGCATCCTCTTTCTCTCTATCCATATTGGGCAAATCTTTCATCCCATTCACTGCCTCTTTCGGCAATTGAAAAACAGTATCGGGTATCTTGGTTCTGTCCAGTTTTTTAAATACCATCCCTTCAGCAGAGAGCAGCGCATATCCATCGGCGACGAGCATCATTGTCTCCAAATCATGGTCTATCTCCATACCATAAGGACCCTCGCCAAATTGATTCAGTATTCGCAAGGAAGTCTGCATAGCTTCCACAACCTCTTTGTTATTGGTGACAACGATCTCCTCTTGATACTTCCTGCCATCTTCTTCTGATTCGACTTGCCACACTTCACCTGCAATGCCGGCTATTGTCTTGGCGGCACCCTTTTTGAGGATAGTAAAAAAAGGCTTTTCTGCTATGGGGTCTTGCTCTTTCTCTCTGGAAACATTCAGCTCTTCCGTCAGCTTATGAGTTGCTTTATCAATTTTATCCATATCCATATAGATGAGTTTATCCTCTTCTCGCAACACAGTATATCGCCTGCCGTCAATAATATACTGACCCGCTTGACTCGATGTCTCTTTCTCTCCTGCTTTGCGAAAGGAGAGCTTGACATAGTCCGCATCCCTGTACTGTATAACCTCTTCAAGTTTGCCATCAGGACCGCTATCCATCTCATAAATCATCGTAAAATCTGCATAAAGCAGTACTGTCATCAAGCTGGCAAAAACTATCTTTATCATTCTACTTCCTCGTATTGCTTATTCTCATATTATACTATAGAGAACCTCCATTGCCATTAATCTAAGCTTTTAGGACACTCGAACTTGTTCGAGTAAATGCCGTAGCTAGTAGGCTTGAGCCTTTGCCTCAAACAAGTTAGAGGTTCCCCAAAATCCTTGTAAAAGAAAATATCGCTATAATTATTGCCACTTTAACCTAAAAGCGCTTAAAATAAATATTCTATATATAAGTTATAATAAGGAATTAGATAAATTATGCTCTTCTTTTCTGACAAATGTCCCAGTTGCGGTCACAAAGGCACCAAGGTCGAAAATGATACTCTGATACACCATGTCAAAGACATCAGCAAGATTGTGGATGGAAACTACTCATTTTGTCATAATCCTCAATGCAATATTGTTTACTTTTGCAGTGAAGATACCTTTACGACCGGTATGGCCAACAAAGAGATCGGCTTCAAAGATGATGCATCAAATCATGCTGCAGTCTGTTTTTGCTACGACTATCTCAAGTCAGAACTCTATGATAAATCCCTCGTTGATAAAATAAATATCCGGATAGACAATTACGGGAGTCGATGTGATCTCAGAAATCCTACCGGAAAATGCTGCCTCAAAGATATTAAAAGGCTGCAAAAAGAGAAAAAAGAGGAAGAACTTCATGATATCTTCAAAGAGAAATAGAGAGAAATGATTTTAAGCTGACCCTTCCTGTTATCAAAATCTCTTATTCAGATCACTAGCTACTCCTTGCGCTAATTTTCCAAATGCTTTATTCATACCAGCCACAACAGAGGCAGTATCCTTGCCGCTGGGAACCTTGGTACTGAAGAGTCTGCTGCGCTCTTTTCCTTTTTGAAGATCATTTATTTTCCAGGTTGCATCGAGATAGACGAAGTCACCATACGATATAAATCTGCTGATAGAAACTTTGATCTTGATGCCTGCCTGTTTCGAGAGACCCCATGGATAGGCATAAACCTTGGGATGGTTGAAGCTTTTCTGTATTGCAGCGATCATCTGTTGCGTGAGCGAATCCTCCATATCTTCTACCCACTCATCCGAAGGAGAGTAGTGAATCTGTGTGGGAGAGAGTTGAGTAGCGACCTCTCCGCGCAACATATACTCAGGCAGAGAGATCTTCTCTACTCCTATAACCGGCAACTGCTTCGCATAGTGCCTCTCTATGGCTGTCGGTCCTGTCAGCATAAAATAGTGTGTGGAACCTACGCAACCTGATAGAGCCAAGAGTATCGAGCCCATTGCTATTATTTTATATTGTATTGTAATTCTTCTCATTCTAATCTCCAAATATCAGTGAATTGGGTTTTCTGTCTAGTTTATTGAATAGTTTTTGCGTCTCTATGGAGGCTTTTTTGACCTCCTTGAGTGTCTCGCTCAATTGACTTGAGAGGAGAGACTCATCGCCATTGGACTTCATAACACTATCAAGCGAACGAAGTGTCTTCTGAAGTCCCCTCATTGTTCTATTCAGCTCTGTCGGCATCTTTGCAAATTCTCTGCTGCCAACCATTTTGTTGATGCCGTCTAGCGTTTTGTTCAGATTTGACAGCAGCTGAGATATGGCTTTTTCATCACCCTCTATCAATTCATTCAAGCTATCCGATGTCTCATTGATGGAAACTATCAGACTCTCAAGCGGCAGTTCCCGTATCGAATCGATCAATCCGTTCAATCCGCTCATAATCCCTTCACTCGATGTAGAAACCGTAGGGAAAACAGCATAATGCTCTTTGCGCACAATCACTTTGGTTTGGTTCGTTTCAACAAAATCAAGGTCTATATAGAGATAGCCGGTGATAGGGTCATGCTCTTGTACTGATGCTCTGAGCCCATCTTTGACTGCATTTTCCAGGTTCTCTTCTCCTGTATGATTCGTATCATTCAAATCAAAAAAGATCGAAGTATCAATCGAAACAATTACTTCACCACTCAACCGATGGCTCTTTCTGTCATAAGTATAGTCAATATCTTTCACTTCTCCAACATCAAATTTATCAAATTTTACCGATGCGTCTTTTTTTAGTTTTGCCGTTGATCCATCAAAAGTCATATGATAATTCCTGATTGCTTCTCCTCCCTTTCCTATCTTTTTTTCGCCTGCAACAGCACTATCTTGATAGAGTCTGAAAATATAATCGTAGGGTACTTTTTTCTTTATATCTTCACCAGAGGATGAAAACTCTATTCCGCCGGTGACGATATTGGACAGAGGTGCCACACTGAAGTTGAGCTGCCCATTGAGATAATCAACAGAGAGACTGCTTTGCACCCAAAATTTAGAATCAGTATGTATATATGGGATATAAGATTTGTCAACATAGATAATCACATCAACACTTTGACCATCCAGTGAAATGCTCACATACTCAACATATCCCGCCTTCATACTTTTAAAAAATACCGGGGTACCCTCCTTTAGATTATAAGAAGATGAGGCATTGAGATGAAAATAGTCACCATTCTCAAGAAGACGATGAGGATGCTCTAGTCCGATAAAGTCTCTTTTTTTTGTCTTCTTTCTTTGGCTTGCCATATTAATATAAGTGCCGGAGAGTATCGTATCAAGCCCCGAAACACCTCCGATACCCACTTCCGGCTTGACGATCCAAAACTTTGCTTCATCATTGAGGTAAATAGCGGCTTCTTTATCTATTCTTGCAATCACTTTGACACCTTCTCCATACTCGTTCAACTTGACTTTCAAAACTTTTCCGATAGGCACATCTCTAAATTTAACTTGACTTTGTCCCTCCTTGAGTCCCTCATTACTCTGAAATATAATTTCAATCTTTGGACCAAGTTCTGAATAATATTGAAAAGCAAGCCATAATGCGATCACTATCGCAATGATCGGAACGATCCAAATCGATGTGATGAATTTAAACTTGCTAGATTCCTGAATTTCAGGTATCGATTCGGACATTTAGTAGTTCCCCCTAATAAGTTTTGTATCAAAAGCATGAGCGGCCAAAAGTGTAAAAAAGACTGAGAGCGCAAATGCGGTGGCGGCTGTACCGGCGATAATCGTCACAGAGCTGAGGTGCACCAATCCGGCGAGTATTCCTACGACAAAAACATCGACCATCGACCACGGGCCGATCACTTCGGTAATATAGTATACTTTATGTTTATTTATCCTTTTGCTGTCTCCAAAAGAGTACTTCACAGTCACAAGCAGATATGCCAGCATCAAAAACTTGCCAATCGGTACAAATATGGATGCCACCAATATAATCAATGCGATAGGAAAATCCCCATGAGTCCACAACTCAAGAACTCCTTCGAGTATCGTACTCCCGCTCTCTGATCCGAACTGTTCTATAATCATCATCGGGTAGAGATTTGCCGGTATGTAGCAGATGATCGCTGTGATGAGATATGCCCAGCTCTTTTCTGTAGGCGTACTTCTGTGATGGTAGATTTTGGATCCGCATCGGCGGCAAATATTGTTTTGTTCCTTGTCCACATTAAGTGCTTCGCAAACAGGGCAGCTGATCAAATGATCTGTATCAACTGAGTACATAGGGCTCACTCCTCTTTTGGGGATGATAGACATGATCTCTCAGCACCCACAACTCTCCCAAATGAATACTTCTTGTCATATAAATATCGATCAGTACAAAAATGATCAGTGTCCAAAATGAGATACCGAAATGTATCTCTGCCATACCGAAAAGCTTGACTACGGCTACCAAAATACTGATCAAAAAGATATCACTCATATGCCAGGGCTGTATGCGTGCGAGAAGAATCAAAAGATCTTTAGTCAAAACTTCTCCTTTGCCCATTTTCATCAAAGAAAAAATCAATATATAGAGCAGAAAGATCATCATAGGAAAGATAAGGATCAGATAAGTCACAAAGAGGCCAACAAGATAATAACCGCTGTCAACAAGTGAAGCAATCATCGAAATGATCGAAATAAAGCGTTCGCTTCCCAAAATATCAATCTTTACCAGTGGGAAGCTATTTGCCAAAATAAAAAAGATAAACCCGGTAATACTCAATGCCAATCCATGATCCAGCAGCCTGCTATTGCGATGATAGAGGACAATTCCACAGTTACTGCAGAGCGCCTTTGAGCCATCTGCTATCGGCACCTCTCTGTTGAGCGTATGGCACTTATGGCAGAGGATATATTCATCAAGTTCGTCTTCACTGTTCAATTCTATTATCATAGAGAGAAGATTACCATAAATAATCTACTTTTAACGCATCAAAATGTATGATATATAACTTTTTTTGGGGGGGGTATGCAGGTGAAGATTCTTTCGGTGGGTAAAGAGATTGACTATGAGGGTCTCGATATTGTTTCGATCAAGGAGTCTTCTCTGCAGGAGCAACACGATATTGAGTGCTATGACTATATCATCATCAACGGCGGAGACGGAACGATCCGCCGCGTCCTCAGACAGCTTCACAGCCTCCGGTCACCGCCCCGCTTTATACTCAATCCTACCGGCTCATTCAATGTCGTTGCCAAGATCCATCGTGTGCCTCCTATCAAGAATATTTTAAAAAAACTTGCTCACGATGAGCCGGTCAAAATCGAGAAGCATCACCTCTTTCGCCTCAACGATGATGTTTTCCTCTTCTCGGCAGGCAATATGGGCGACCTTCAGCATATTTTCCTCTCCGAAACTCTGCGCTTCGGTTGGCTGGAACATGGCATAAGCAAATATCTGCTCGCTGCTCTTTTTCTTTTTCCTGTACATCTCATTATGACCCCTTTTATGCTCCTCAGTTCCAAGAGATTTTTTATCTTTACGCCTATGCGCTTCATCAAAAAATTCGGGAGTTTTTACGGTGAGGTAAACGAGATCACCATCGATCTAGACAATGAATACAATATGCTTGAACTCGATGGAGATATCGTCACGGTTCACGGTAGACATTTACATATCAGGCAGGCGGGAAATGTGCCTATCGTGACAGGTGATCAACCGGACTTGGCAAAATAGTTTTTCTTTACCCTTTTATTTAATGTGAGTATAAAACAACAGAAAATCTGCTTCACCCAAATCGGCTTTATCAGTACCGGTCATAACAGGCAAGATCGTAACAAATGGTTCGCGACTCAGGCGTGCAAAGCGTGCATTGATCCCCAGTCCATGTGAAAAATGCATCGAACCTGCAAAAACCATCAGCAGATCACTGCGGCGCCTCAACGCCCTGTTTGCCAGAACTGCTGACTCTTTCGCCATATAGCTGTCCCATGCAACCTGCACACGATACATTCTCTCTTTGCATTCATCAGGATTTTCTCCTTTGCGCAGGGCGTGACAGTGCCCAAAGAAAGGCATAAGCATCTGTCGATGAGCGGCTAGATTTAAGTCAAGAGAATCATAAAAAATTTTCTCTTTTCTGGTCATCGCCGATCGTCTGGCATCGGAAATATCTTGTCTGAATTCACGGGAAAGATTGATACCGTAGAGTCCTCCATGGGCTTTTTGTATTGCACGATAGAGGAACGCGTAGGAGTCAAAATCAGAACCTGCCTTCTTTTTCCAACCCACCGCCCGGGGAAAATCACCCCTGAATGATCCATTGGCATACTGCCTGAGAAGCATATTATCTTCAGGCATAAACCACTCATTTGCCAATGAGACATGGCGGCCTTTTGCATTAAATTGAGAAATAAGCTTTGCAATCCTTTGATGCAGATCAGTCTGAGAATGATGATCTCCGACAAAGAGAACACGATAGGAGGCCAGACGCCTCATCAACTCTTTATCATCAATACAGCGCGACTGCTTCATATCATAAATAGTACATGCAGAAGGCAATTTGTGTTCGAGCGGGAGATTCGGTTTCGTGCATCCGGTCAACAATAGAACTGCAATAGCTAAAAGGGAAGCGATACTTTTCATAACGATATCATAGCGTAATAATCATTTTGTACTTTCAATAATCCGTATTATTGTATACTTAGAAAGATTATTGCTATCGGAGGGTCGGGAGTGAGAACCATATTTGCTATCATTGGAATCATCACTGTGATATATTTTTTACTGAGAGGATTAACGCTCAAGAGAAAAGCCCCTGACCCGCTGATCAGTGATGCAGCAGTTGAAGAGATTGCCACAGGCATCGTAACGACATTGGAAACCCTCTCAAACAAAAGCCTCAATACAGCCAAAGCAGAATTGGATAATTACAGCATTGACTACAAATGGGAGCCTTGGGGCAAGATAGTTTGGCAAATGACCGCGGTACCAAATATAACATTTGAAAAAGACAAAACAAGTGTCACTGCCTACAGTGGAGACAGCAGTCTTGGCGGGCTATATGTCAATATATTAGCAATCGTTGACAGTGACAGGGTTATCAGCGATTCTGCCAACAGCAAGATTGGCGTCAGGCTGGAGTCACCCACTACAGACTATGAAAGGCTGATTTATGCCAAACTTATCGAAATGGGCGTGGAAATAATCGACAAAAAGTAATAAATTACTCTTCAGTGATCCCTTCCTCCTCCTCTTCAGATTCAAGCATCTCTTGCCTCTCAGCAGCCTCTGCATCCAATTCGGCAGAAGAAGGTGCATTTTCACCCTCCTCTGCGGCTTCTTCGGCTGCCTCTTTAGCCTCTGCTTCCCGAAGTTCTCGCAACTCTTGCCGCTCAGCAGCCTCAGCTTCCAATTCACTGGCGCCAGGTGCTTCACGACTCTCTTCCGAAGCTTTTTCTTCTATTTTTTCATTACCTGCATCAACATCTTCTTCAGCATCAGGCTTGGGGTCAGCCTCATTTTCTTCAGATTTTACGCCCTCTTCATCTTGTGAAGATTCTTCACTTTTTGCTTCGTCTTCCTTGGCTTCTTTATCTTCTATACTTATCTCCTGCCTGCTCTCTGCATCATCCTCTGCTGCAGATGAAGTTTGGAGAAGAAGCATCATAGAGAAAAAAGTCATCAATATTAGTTTTTTCATAATAATCCTTTGAAATTATTTTACAGGTTTTAGTTTAAAGCCGGATTATGCATATTATTGACGTATATCAACCACTTTTGACATCTCTTTTGTTAATATATCTCATAATAATAATTAATAGGATTGAGATGAAAAAGGTATTACTATTGGCAGTATTGGGCCTGATAGCCACCCATTCAAACGCAGGATTTGGAGAGAGCAAGGCATGTCAAAAGTGTCACCCCGCTATCTATGATGAATTTTACTCTTCGTCGCATCGAAAGTCATCGGTCCACAATGACCCTATCCACAAAGCAGTCTGGGACAAACATCCTCTCAAAGCGAAAGAGAAATATACCTGTGCCAAATGCCACACGCCTGCAGATAAAGTTCTGCTCAAGAACCTGGCAGAGGGAAAATCTGCATTGCCGGAGGAGAATCAAGCCCAACTCGAAGAGGGTATCTCCTGCTACTCCTGCCATGCGATCGAAAGTATTCAAAAACATGACAAATCAAATACGAATGTAATGACAGACAAGCCAAAGACACTCTTTTCTGCACGAGAAGGCTATGAGAATGAAAAAGATGTTAGTTTCAAAAGCAAGAGCAGCTTCTTTGGACTCTTCGTCGAAAAAAGCGGCTCTCCTTACCACAAGATAGACTATAGCAACAAAGGTTTCTACGACGGGAGTATGTGCATGGGGTGTCACTCTCACAAACAAAACTCCCATAAGTTTGAAGTATGCAGGACTGACATTAGTGGCCCAAAAGAGAGTAAGCAAAACTGTATCAGTTGCCATATGCCCTCCGTCAAGGGAACGATGAATACCGTCCACAAAACAGATACCCACCTCTACCACGGTTTTACAGGAGCGGCAGACAGGCCTGAAATGCTTGCTTCTTATGTAGCGATCAAGTTCAGCCAAACAGGCAATGGTTTCAAGATCAATATCAAAAATAATGCAACACATCCTCTCTTTCTTCATCCACTGCGCATAACTCAACTACAAGTAAGTATCCAGAGAGAAGATAAAACGATCAGCCTTGACCCAATCTCTTTCAAGCGAGTCATTGGTGCCGACGGAAAAGCAACAATGCCTTGGCTGGCCGACAGTATTGTCGAAGATACACAGATCCAAGCCAATGAAAACCGAACAGCCTCTTTTGACTATGCTCTTCAAAAAGGCGATCGTATCGAAGCCAGACTCGGCTTCTATCTTCTCAGTGAAGAGGCAAGCAAAAAACTGGGCTTGACTTCTCAGAAAGAGTTGTCAAAATTTAGACTCCTCAAGAAAGAGTGGTTTACGGCAGAATAGTTTCTTCTTTTTCAGGTACCTCCGGCAACCGGAGGTCTCCCAGTATCTTTTGCTATGATGCGGAAATTGATAACAAAGGCTTAGTACTATGAAAGAAAGCTACTTTTTTTCTCAAACCCATCAACCTTTTTTTGTTCTCGCATTTGTCAATGCTATTGTAACGATGCTGCTCTTTATGCTTAGCTTCAAAGGCATCCTTACTCTGACGATAACACCCTCCTCTTTCCACGCCTATAGTCTTATATTTTTTGTCTTCACCCCTGCCTTTCTGGCGTTTCTCTTTACGACATTCCCTCGTTTTTCAGGTATGCCCGCTATTGAGAAGGCACTCTACCTCAAAGTATTTGGACTCTTTGCCATAGGGACGATTTTATTGCTGATCGGAGCAGTTGTGAGCCTGCTCGTTTACAAATTGGGGATGCTTGTTCTCTTTGTGGGACATGCCTGGGCGATCAAGATCTTGATGGATATTTTCAGATCTTCAGGGACAAGAGACAAACATGATACTTTTTGGATACTCTTGGCGATGGGGTTTGGTTTGCTCTCCCATTTGCTTTTTGTCGCGGCTGAATTTACCGGACTGCCACTCTACAATTTGCCGGTACAGGTAGGCATCTACCTCTATCTCTTCCTGGTGGCATTCTCTGTAGCACAACGCATGGTGCCACTCTTTTCTCACTGCAATGTAGTTAAAAATACCTCCTTTCTCAAGGTTGTCCTGCTTCTTTTGATACTGCATGTGATCCTTGAGGCACTGCATCCCCACCTCTCGTTTATTGCAGATTTCATACTTGCCTACATCACCGCAAAAGAACTTTTCAGATGGAACTTACCCTTCCCCAATCCAAACCCCCTGCTCTGGATACTGCACCTTTCACTCTACTGGGTGCCTGTAGCCTTTCTCTTTGGGGGAATGAGCAATGTTGTCTCCTTGATCAATGGCACACCGTTTCTCTTTTTGGACATCCACACTCTGATGCTTGGTTTTGTCTTCACGATACTCATAGGTTTTGGTACCCGTGTCACCATAGGACACTCCGGAAACATAATGCAGGCAGATAGGTGGGTTATACTGCTCTTCAACTGGACACAGCTTGTCGTAGTACTGCGCCTACTCACCTCCATGGCATCGGCCTGGGGATGGAATTTTATGATACTTTTTGATATTTCTGTTACCGTATGGCTTATCCTGTTCATACTCTGGGCTGTGCGCTTCTTTCCTCTGCTCATCAAAGGCAAAAAATTACCGTAAGCGTTATTGGCTTTTATGACACTCACACCCGGAGCATTTCCGTTGGGCAACTTGCTCTAGATAATGGTGTGATTAAGGGACTTCGGTCTTTGCCTCAAACAAGTTTGAGGTTCCTGAAATCACCATGCACTGTCGTTCAAGATATCTCTCTACTGGAAAACCATTCGAGTTTATATCTATAGGGCACCTCCAATAACATCAGCTAAAAGGAATACTTAAAAAGCTACTATAAAGCATATCACGATTTGGAGGAATAAAGGTATGTATACTATAGCAAAATTTTTACTTCCATTGGCACTCCTT
>JAYEOH010000082.1:0-3323 GCA_034722775.1 Campylobacterota bacterium
AAAGATGGCGAACTCAAACTCAGCAGAGAAGCAGTAGCAGGTATCTTTACCGGAAAGATCACAAAGTGGAATGACAAAGCGATCACAGCGCAAAACCCGGATGTGAAACTCCCGGATGAGCCTATCACTATCGCTGTGCGAGCAGACAAGTCAGGTACGACATTTAACTTTACCTATTTCCTCAACAAGCTTGATCCGACATTCAAAGTCAGCAAAAAGCCTACATGGAAAGCACCTAAAGTTGTTGCGGGCAAATCAAACTCCGGTGTCTCTGCCAATATCCAGCAGATCAAAAACTCTATCGGATACATCGAGTACTCTTTCAAGATCAAGTTAGGCTTGCCGGCAGCTCAGATAGAGAACAAAGAGGGTAAATATATCAACCCGACATTCGAATCATTCCAGGATGCAGCGAAATATGCGACCTGGACACCTGATAATAACTTCTATGCCGTCATCGGTGACCCTGCAGGCGCTACCTCTTATCCGATCGTTGCAGCGACATTTATCCTGCTTCCGGCAGAGAAAACTGAAGAGAACAAAAAAGTCACAAAGTTCTTTGACTGGGCTTATACCAATGGTGATGCAGCAGCAACAGAGCTGGGCTATGTACCTCTTCCTAAAGAGACAAAAGATATGGTTAGAGCCTACTGGGAAGCAAAAAAGATCAAGTAGACCTCCTTTTCCGAAACAGGGACTTTAGTCCCTGCTCTCTTAATACCAAATCAATTGATTTGGTATAACTTTTTCTTGTTACCAAATTGTAATCACCATCAGCTAATATTCTTTCCAAAATAATTCACAAGGCAACCTATGAGCGGTAGACTCTTTAGAGACTTTTCATTTTTTTCTGCAACACTTGCTTTTTTCCTGCTCCTGGGAATTTTTGCGGTACTCTTCACCTATGCACAGGAGTCACTGCACACTTTTGGCTTTGATTTTCTCTATACAGAGATCTGGGAGCCCGGTGAAGATGACGAAGGCGGTATCTTCGGCGGATATATACCGATTGTCGGTACCCTGATGAGTACACTGATTGCTATGATACTTGCCACACCGCTGGCGATGGGTATCGCTATCTTTTTGACAGAGATTGCCCACGACAAAATCATCAAACCCTTTTCGATCGCGATAGAGCTTTTGGCGGCGATCCCCAGTATCATCTATGGAATGTGGGGACTTTTTTACTTTGCACCGATCGTGCAGTCGCTATTCGGCGGCAACGGAGTGGGACTCTTGACTGCCGGTATCGTGCTTGCGATCATGATCATCCCTTTTATGGCGGCGATCACTCGGGATTCGATGAATACGACGCCGGATATACTCAAAGAGTCTGCCTATTCAGTCGGTGCGACAAAGTTTGAAGTGATCAAGGATGTCGTGATGCCTTACTCCAAAGGGGGGATTATCGGTTCGATCATCCTCTCGCTGGGGCGAGCATTGGGCGAGACGATGGCAGTGGCTTTCCTGATAGGTTCAGTGATGACAGTGGCGAAAAAAGTGACAGATCCAACCACTTCCATCCCGGTCGTGTTGGCAAACAATTTTGCTGAAGCACAAGATCTTGAGCTCTCAAGTATGTACTATCTGGCACTGATCCTCTTTGTGGTCAGCTTCATTATTATTACAACGGCGAAAGTCTACTTTCTTGGTAGAAAAAAATAGGTTAGGAGAGAAAAATGCATAGACTCTTACTCAATAAAGTGGTACTGGTACTCTCTACCATTTCAGCACTGATCGGAATAGGATTTCTTTTTTGGATATTGATTACACTGAGCTACAAAGGGATATCAAGTATTCACTTGTCAACCTTCACCAATGACCTTGTCGAGGGCGGCATCCGTAACCTGATCGTCGGACAGTTCACGATGGCACTGATCGCTACAGCAGTTGCTGTGCCTTTGGGAGTATTGGCGGGAATCTATCTGCGTGAATATGGAGAAGGAAGCAAATTTGCTTCTGTGGTACGCACACTGAGTGATGTGATGACCTCTGCCCCTTCGATCGTCATCGGTGTTTTTATTTATGCCTTGATGGTAGATCCTGTGGGCACCTTCAATGGATATGCAGGTATCGCAGCGTTGGCAATCATGATGCTTCCGATCATCATCGGTACGACAGACAATATGCTGGCACTCGTTCCCAAAGAGCTGAGAGAAGCAGGTATCGCGCTGGGCGGAAGCAAGCACAAAATCATCCTCCAGATCGTACTCAAGGCAGCAAAAGTGGGCGTGATGACCGGCATCCTTCTTTCGTTTGCACGGATTGTCGGAGAGACAGCGCCGCTGCTCTTCACTTCGGCAAACAATCAATTCTTTACGATGGACCTGAGCGGACAGTTTCCATCATTGACCGTCAGTATTTATAACCTGGCGACCTATCCCGACCAGGAGAGTCGAGAATTGGCATGGGCGGCATCATTTATCTTGACGATAATTGTACTATTTATCAATCTTACGGGTCGATATCTCACCCGAAACAAACATTAAGGAAAGTGTATGGCGAGCAATAAGATAAAAAAAGTGATGGAGACAAAGAACCTCTTCTTTACCTATCCGGGCGCACCGGAACCCACACTCAAGGATAATAACCTTACGATCCACGAAAACAGGATCACGGCGCTGATAGGACCGAGCGGATGCGGGAAATCAACCCTTCTTCGTGCTATGAACCGTATGCATGACCTCTACCCCGGCTTTAAGTATGAGGGGGAGATCAACCTCCTCAGCAGGGAGAATGGAGAGATGGAAAATATACTTGATCTCCAGAAAGAGAATGAATTGATCGGACTCAGACAGCGTGTCGGTATGATATTCCAAAAACCCACGCCTTTCCCGATGAGCATCTATGACAATGTCGCCTATGGTTTGAGGCTTCAAGGCTTGAAAAACAAAGGTGAACTCGATGGCAAAGTAGAGAAGGCGCTCAAAGATGCGGCGATTTGGGACGAGGCGAAAGATCGTCTTAAAGAGAGTGCTATGGGATTGAGCGGCGGACAGCAGCAGAGACTCTGTATCGCACGCTCTGTTACACTCAAGCCGGAGATCCTGCTCTTTGATGAGCCAACCTCTGCACTCGATCCCATCTCTACCGGAGCGATAGAGGAGCTTATCACCGAGCTGAAAAAAGATATCACGGTTGTGATCGTGACACACAATATGCAGCAGGCAAGTCGTCTGAGCGACTACACAACCTTTATGTATCTGGGGGACATCATAGAGTTTGATGAGACAGAGAAGATATTTTTGAACCCTTCTGAAAAAATGACAGAAGATTATGTTACCGGCAGATTCGGATAAGGAGAAACAATGCTGCATAAAAAC
>JAYEOH010000083.1:0-31121 GCA_034722775.1 Campylobacterota bacterium
CTTTGTTATGTTATTGTTCTTCACCAAATAGGAGGTGGTCAATACTTATTTTTCCGGCTCCGAATGAAGCAAATATAGTTAAAAACAGTATGTAGTAGAGAGGTATTTCAAACCCATTATTACCGGCAGAAAAACCATGTGTCAAGTGTACAGTAGTGATCGCTACTACCATAATGACTATGAGAGGAATGGAGATAAGCCTTGTAAAAAGTCCCAAAGTTAAAAGAACTACACCTACAAGTTCCGTACTGGCAGCCATATAAGCATTGAGTGTCGGAAGCGGGATACCCAATGATTCAAACCAAGTTGCAACACTGCCTATGTCAGACCATTTTTGCATAGCTGGATCATAAAACCCGTAAGCTACAGCAAGTCGCGCCAATAAAAGTGACATACTTTGCCCATGGCTTAGTATACTTTCTGTCAATGGATAGATATTTTTTAACATAACGCTTCTCCTTTGTTCAGCCCTCTAACTCTCAGCACTGATACTCAGAAATTATAGTACAAGCAGCGTGTAGTATCCGTGTACTCTTTGCTGCACCAATAGTGTTTTTCGCATATTTTTCCAGCAGTATCAAAACGAGTGCATAATTATTACACAATGGAAAGTATATACTGCCTCTATGCAGTTTTCTGCAAAAGGAGATAAAATGCGTGATTTCATAGGTGAATTTCGGGTGCTTCTTTCGTATCCTCAAAATATAGTTATTTTATTGACACGATTGGTCATTGCATATGGATTTGCTATGCCTGCAATAATGAAAATAGACAATTTAGAAAATACAATAATATGGTTCACGAATCTAGGCATTCCTCTTGCAACCTTTATGGCATATTTTGTGTCAGCTATAGAAGGTGCAGGGATAATATTACTTATATTGGGATTGTTCACCCGTTATATTTCTATTTTAATGAGCTGTGTGATGCTTGGAGCGATCTTTTTTGTACATTTGCCACATGGTTTTTCATCTGGCAATAACGGTTTTGAAATTCCTCTCTATTACTTTATATTTCTGATTATATTTGCCACATTTGGTCCGGGAAAATTCAGCTTGGATCAACTGCTGTTTGGAGGAGGAGGCTATGAATAAGGATCTCTTTGGAAACTTTTCAATCCTAACATCAGACTGGAGTATCCTGATCAAACTTTTCATCCTGATCGTACTGCTTATCATGATTGCTCTCTTTATTTATGACAGATTCATTCAAAGACAAAACCAGCTTCTCATCAATTACCCACTCATTGGTCGTATGCGTTATCTGTTTTATATGTTGAGAAACCCTATGCGACAATACTTTGGAGATGAAACTTTCTATGACTCTTTTGAAAAACTAAACTGGATTAACAAAGTTTCTGCCAATAAAAATCCCTATCTCTCTTTTTCCCCTGCAAAACCTTATGCCAATCAAAACACACTTTTCAAACATGCAAATTTTGTAAAAGAACTAGATGAAGTAGAAAAGAATTTTTCTGTTACCTTTGGAGCAAAGAGACAACTCCCTTTTGTAAGCAAAAGTATTGTAGGGCGCTCAGCTATGAGTGACGGTGCCATATCTCCTGAAGGTACGCGGGCATTTTCCATAGGTGCCTTTAAGGGTGGCTTTCCTATCAATACGGGAGAGGGTGGTCTTACTTCAAATTTTCTTGCCAATCTTAACATAGAGGACTGCAATTGCAGCGATTACCTTGAAATTAAAACTGGCACACTCTTTGCTAAAGCAGCATACGGAGTCATTCGTACTCTAAGCAACAGAGAAGTGGCCCAAAGAGTGTATAGAAATATGCTTGTACGACAGAAAGACAAAGGGACTTTTATATTTGATAATGCAAAACTATCTTATTTCCGCATCAACTGGGAAAAAGAGTACTCCTATTTCCCAACTACGATACCAGACAGCGTACCTGATATTACATTCCAATTAGGCAGCGGTATGTATGGAGCAAGAGATCGAGAAGGCAACTTTGATGCCGAACTCTACAAAAAAGTAATGTCTTTTTGCCGCATGACAGAAATAAAACTGGCACAAGGTGCGAAACAGACAGGAGGTAAATTGCTTGCAGCAAAAGTCTCTGACGACATAGCTTATTATCGTGGAATTCCAGCCCATCAAGACCTCATAAGTCCCAATAATTTTCCTTATGCCAGCGATATGGAAACCTTTTTTGATTTTATTAGCTATCTGCAGGGGCTTTCCCAAAAACCTGTTGGATTTAAGATCGTTATTTCTACCAAAGAAGATTTTGAATTGTATGCCAAGGCACTCAAAGCAAGAAAAGAAGAGGGGAAAAGCATTGCTGATTTCATTACCATAGATGGAGGAGATGGAGGGTCTGCCACAGCGCCTCTTGAAATGATGTCAAGGATAGGTTTGCCCATACACGAAGCCTTGCAGATCGTCAACGAAGTACTGAGTACTTATGGTTTACGAGAAGAGCTAAAGATCATTGCAGCAGAAAAAGTACTGACTCCGGATGATGTGGTTGAATTACTCTGTTACGGTGCAGACTTTATAAATATTGCCAGAGGCTTTATGATATCTGCGGGATGCATTCGTGCCAGAGAGTGTTCAGGGGCAGGAGGGAGAAATTGTCCTGTCGGTCTGGCAACTACGAATGAAGAAAAAAGGAGCAAATATCTAGTCTTGCAAAAAGCCGAATATGTAGCCAATTACCACAATGAGCTTTTACATGGAGTAAGTTCCCTGCTTGCAGTTATGGGAAAAACAACAGTAAGTGAACTCTCTTTAAATGATCTTATAAAACATTAAAGATTCTTTAAAGTATGCTATAATCTCCAAAAAAAGAGATGAAACTATGAAAAATGAAGACCATATCGCCCTTTTTATCGACAGTGACAATATCAGCTATCAAGCGATCGAAGGTATCCTTAATGAACTGAGTAAATACGGTATCGTCAATATCCGACAGGCGTATGCCAATTGGACCAAAGAGAATCTCAAGAACTGGGAATCTATTTTGTTGGAATTTGCCATCAAGCCAATACAGCAGTTCGATTATACAAAAAACAAAAATGCTACAGATATCCTGATGACGATCGATGCTATCGATATGCTGCATACTAAAAAGATCGATGCCTTTGCTTTTGCCACGAGTGACAGCGACTTTACCCCTGTCGTGATGCGTGTTCAGGCGGAGGGGATCAAAGTCTATGGATTTGGAGAAAAGAAAACACCCAAGCCCTTCATGGCAGCCTGTTCTCAATTCATCTTCACTGAAAAACTAATGAAACGAAAGGAGATCAAGGAGAGCAGCCATGAGCACAGCAGAGAGATTTCAGAACGCACAAGCGGAAAAACAATGCGTGGTGACACCTGGCTGGTCAACATCCTGCGCACAGCACTGGAGCAGACGATGGACGAAGACGGCTGGGCAAACCTCGCTGAAGTGGGTGCCTATATCGGCAACAGCTCCTCTTTCTCTCCTATCAACTATGGCTATAAAAAATTGAGCAATCTTGTTAAAGAGACGGACCTCTTTGATATCTATTTGGACGAAGAGAGTAAACTGATGAGTATTCGGGATAAGCGCTTCAAGCCCTCATTATTCGAGGGAAACTAGTACCGCTCCTAAAAGAAGATATCATATTTTTTGCATATAATATTCAAGAAGGCCTCTGTCAACAATACTGGGAATAATATAATCAACATTTCTAGCGAACCGGCTCGATTTGTCCTGATCGATAGGTCCATCGACAAATAAGATATTTTTAATCTGTTTATCGCGCAAAAGACTCATAATCTCATCATCCTCTTCAAGCAGAGAAAGATCGATAAAGGAGTAGGTGTAAGCCACATTTTGTACCTTCTCCCTGTACACTTTCAAGTCACTTGCACTGTCTACGCTGTAACCCATGCTTTCAAAAACTGCCCCGAACATCTTTCGATCCAACTCCTCCTCTTTGTAGAGAATAATATCGACACGATTATCCTCATAAGTGACTTTTTCCGGGAAATATGACATCAGGAGGCTTTTCATCGTTTTCAAATCAATAGGTTTGGGCAGGAAGTTATCCATTCCCTCATTTATCAATCTCTCCTTGTCCCCTTTTAAAGTATTTGCAGTCAATGCCACAATAGGAACATGAGGAGTTTCATTTAACTTCTCATGCTCTAAAATAGCATGTGTTGCTGCAACACCATCCATAACAGGCATTTGAACATCCATAAAAATAATATCATAGTCATTCTCTTTTCTGAGCTCAAGTGCCTCTTTGCCATTATCGGCAATGGTTGGATCTACGCCCAGTTTGGCAAATGCGTGTTTGATAAGTTTTTGATTGATAACATTATCTTCAGCAACAAGAATAGAGAGGTTTTTAAAGACAAGGTTTTCACTGTCTCCACGGATCACTTCAGCCTCTTGAGTATCTCCATGATCTTTGAGGTTTTTGATCTCCTTGATAGCTTTTTTAATCTTACTGAAATTAACGGGTTTATAGATAACAGAATCAACTTTAGATAAGATATCTTTATCATCTTTTCTTCTCATGGCATTGTGTTTTGAGATATAAACAATTTTCATATTTGACTTTGGATACTTTGTAACCTCTTCAATGTCTACACGATCCACAAACAGCACGCCTGGTTTCAATTCATCATCAAGTGCAAATACCTCCTCAAGTGACGGATAGTCCGTATAAGCAGCGCCCGTATACTCAATATACTTTTTGATATTATCCTTCTCTTTATTATGGATATCATCCGGAGACATACAGAAGCCAACCACACAGGTGTTTTGCTCAACAACGATAGGAGATACTTCTTCCAACTGCAATTCAAAGAAGAAGGTTGCCCCTTCATCCTTGACACTATAGATATCAAGTTCTCCACCCATTGCATTGATCAATTTGGTAGAGATAGTCAGACCAAGACCCGTTCCTCCAAATTTACGGTTGGTTGAGATATCCTCTTGAGAGAATGCCTTGAAAATATTTTCTTTCTGCTCCTCACTTACGCCAATACCGGTATCTTTTACGGAGAATCTAATAGTAGAGAGACCATTTTTTGAGTCAACCCTGTCAACACCCACATCTATAACACCATTTTCCGGTGTAAACTTGATCGCATTACTAATAAGGTTAACAACGACCTGAGTGATCTTGGTCGGATCACCCCGCAGCGTAGTGTGAATCTCAGGATCTATAAAGAGTTGTAAATCAATATTTTTTTCATCCGCTCTCGCTCCATAAGATTCAATGGCAGACTCAAAAGTATCAAATGGATTGAACTCTATATCTTCAAGTTCGACCTTGTCCTCCTGGATCTTTGCCAAGTCAAGAATATCATTGACAATCACCAGAAGGTTTTCGGAACTATTATCAATGATGTTAATAAACTCACTCTGCTCATCGGACAATTTTGTATTTTTCAACAATTGAGTAAACCCTACAATACCATTGAGCGGCGTTCTGATCTCATGAGACATATTTGCCAGAAACAAGTCTTTTGTCCTGTTTGCATCCGCTATGGTATTTGCCATAAAGTTATAGATCTTGACTTTTTCCTGCTTCTCAATAATCTGATTGAGCTCTTTTCTCTGATCATTATTGAGATTAAGGCTGATATCTTCGATCGCCTCTTTAAACTCCTGCTCATCCCGTCTGTATGTCTGAAATATTTTATGAATAATATAGATGAGAAGCAGCAGCACTAAAAATGCGGAACCCAGGATGTATAATTGTCTCTCTTTTTGTGAAATATTTTCGTTGATGATTTCACCAACTGTTGAAGAGATCAGTGTGGAACCTCTTGATATTTCAGCTATCTTTTCACTCTCTGTATCGAACCATTTTTTACCATCAATAGTTCCTAGTGCATTACTTCTGGAGGCAAGTATTATTTGTGCCCTGAGCGCATTAACATTTTGATAATAGAGGTTTTGATCAAAAATCTTATCCAGTCTGTTCGCAATACTTTTATCCTGAATTTTGTCAAATTGAGGAATATAATCTTTTCCTATAAGTGTATCCCATGTCTGAAACTCTTTATCACTCAATGGTGTAGCCTGAGATAGCTTATAAGAGACAAAACCTCTCTCTACCGCAGCATCTTCTCTGATCATGGCGAGTTCGATATAGAGATCTAGAATCTCTTTATTGGATACGAGCTCATCCATTGCAATAATTTTGTCCAATTTCAGCAGCTTAAGATACTTATGAAGCTCTCTATTCTCCTGCTTGCTCTCCACCCTCTTCTTGACTCTTTTCATCTCATCAAGTATGGCATAACTGAATGACTCTGTATATTTTCCAAAAAAGAAATCATCAAATGCTATATCATGAAGTTTGATTTTTCCTCTCACTTCATCAAGTTTGCCCAAATTTTTCAGTAAATAGTTGGAAATTTTAGCATCTGCATCACTCTTGAGATGGGTAATGCTGCTATCAACATTCTCTTGCTGTATCTTGAGCCTGTCATAGATATCCTGCTCCTCACCCTTGCCGACATAGATAGCGGAAAGACCCCTCTCTTTATCCACATTTAACAGTAAATCATCAAGATTTTTCAGGACTATAAGTTGCTTTTTCTCTCCCGAGAAGCTTTTGTACTCATTGTAGCCTACAAAAAAGTAGTAAAAAATAGCAACCAAGATTAGAAACAGAGGAAGCAGTACAAAAAATTCGATCAGTTTACTTTTTGATTCATTCATATTCTTTCCTCTATTTTATTGGTTTTTACTATGGTATATCTCTAAAATAAGTGCGCTTTTTTTTACTTCATTGGAAGCTAATAGCACAATATTCGGCAGCTTTAGTGTCTTGTAGTTGGTATAGAACCCCTTCAGTGCACTCCAATTACTCTTTAGCAGATCGAGATGAGAATTATTTTCCGAAGAGTAATCATAATCACTTAGTGAAGCAAGATCATTTTCCATTTTCTGTATGGAGTCGGCAAGACCCTCCGCATACACTTCACTGTCATCCTCGGTCAAGATAGCCATATAGTATTTAGTCATTCTTTCAATCAGGAAAGAGATATCTTTCATTCTTATCAGCATCATCTCTTCCAGGGTCGGTGTATAGTTGAGGTTCTTACTGATGGATTCTGCACCCTCAAGAAGGATTTCGCTATAGTCCAGCATAAGGGCAGGATTATCCTTATTGAAGGGGTCATCCAGAACCTCTTGCATCTTCTCTTTGCTATAATCCAAAAAAGCCAGAATATCTTTTGAGTCTTCATCTTTTGTTGATTTTGCAATGAGTCTAAATTGCTTATCAAGACTTTCCAACCCCTTTTCCGCCAACTCTTTTTCATGCGCTTTTTTATGGTTACCATAAAAATAGAGATAATTTTTGACAATCTCCTGACTCTCCAGACGAATATTTTCAGATGCTTCAATCAGTGATACCTGACTTCTCACTGAAGCAGCAGTCAGCAGAGAGGATGAGAGCACCGCAAGCAGTCCATAGTTTATAAATCTCATTTTCATTTCGTCTCCAATGCTTTAACATACAGTCCGACAATCCCGTTCATCTTCTTTGTGATATCGTCAGTCGTAGAAAATACGATCTTCGGCAAACCGCCTTTTTCAATATTCAAATAAAACTTATAGACAATATTCCACATCTTGTTAACCTTGGCCAACTCTTTTTTGATCTCTATCGTATTGGTCGGGTTTGCTATGAGCTTCTTCAGGATTGTATCAAACTCTTTGACTGTCTCTTTTGTCTGGTTGATGGTATTGTCATCTTTGATGCCTGCCTGATACGCAATGTAATATTTGGCGATACGCTGAGAGAGCATTCTCTGTTTGCCTGCAATGTCGATGATCTCATTGGAAGCTTTTCCTTTTGTCAACGCCTGCACAACATACTGGCTGCCCTCAAGCATCGATTCGCTCAAGTCCAGAATGATCGTACCATTGTCTACATTGTAGGCTTCACCTGATATAGATACAAATTCATCGAGACTCATATTGACAAAGACGATCAGGTTTTTGATCTCTTCATCATTGATCTCTGTTGAAAGTAAAGTTTGTGTCTTTTTGAAATCTGCCAAACTTTTTTTGAGCTGCTTGAGTGCATTGCCCTTGTTGATGTTTTTTCCGGCATAGAAGTAGTCTTTTGCCATTCTTTGAGAAAGCATCCGCTGTCTGCCTGCGAGATTGACCATCTGCTCAGAGGAGACAGAGCTCTTTGATGATACCGTTTGAGCTGCTGGAGCTGCCGATGTACCATTCTCTTCGGCAAGAGCACTGCCCGTTAAGCACAATGCGCTGATCGCTGCAATACTCAAAGTTTTTGTTAAAAATTTTAGATTTATCATCCTGTCTCCTTATTTTACTGCTTCATACAGTTTGGTTATCTCGTTCATCTTTCCGGTAATCTTATTGGAAGAACGGGCAATAAGGCTGGGAATGTATCTTTTGGATTTTGATACGCCAAGGACTTCAAAAAACATAAAATCCTTATCGACAGCAGCAAGACCTGTTTTGATCTCTTCGGTATTTTTCGGGAATGCTTCGAGTTTGGTTTGTGCAGCAGAGAATTGCTCCATTGCCTTTTTGAGTTCGGCATCATCCATACCGACCTCCCAAACCTTGAGCATATAGAGGCTTGCCAATCTCTGGGAGAGCATTCTCTGCCGTCCTGAAACATTGATGATTTCACCTGTACTCTCTTTGGAAGTAGCTGCGATAGCGTTTGTTGCTTTGTGTGCGGCAGCAAGAAGCTGATCAATAGATTCAAATAGCACTACTGCTTTATCTTTGGTCGGCTCCTCCAATAATGACTGCTGCAGAGGACCCCAAAGCTTTTTTACCTCCTCAAGTGCTTCGAGAGAGGGCTTATCCTTGGTGTACCCGATCAGCTCATCAAGTGTAGATGAGAAGAGTTCGGCAGACTTCTGCAAATCCTCTTTTGGATTCTTGTACTTCATACTCATGCCGACCATCGAATAGTCTTTCATCATTTTCTGAGTCAGCATGCGTTGTTTTCCGGCCAGATTAACTGCCATATTCAAGCTTGAAATATCCGCAAAGAGAAAACCGGAAAGAGAAGAGGCAACTATCATACTCGCCATAAATCTCATTTTCATTTCGTCTCCAATGCTTTAACATACAGTCCGACAATCCCGTTCATCTTCTTTGTGATATCGTCAGTCGTAGAAAATACGATCTTCGGCAAACCGCCTTTTTCAATATTCAAATAAAACTTATAGACAATATTCCACATCTTGTTAACCTTGGCCAACTCTTTTTTGATCTCTATCGTATTGGTCGGGTTTGCTATGAGCTTCTTCAGGATTGTATCAAACTCTTTGACTGTCTCTTTTGTCTGGTTGATGGTATTGTCATCTTTGATGCCTGCCTGATACGCAATGTAATATTTGGCGATACGCTGAGAGAGCATTCTCTGTTTGCCTGCAATGTCGATGATCTCATTGGAAGCTTTTCCTTTTGTCAACGCCTGCACAACATACTGGCTGCCCTCAAGCATCGATTCGCTCAAGTCCAGAATGATCGTACCATTGTCTACATTGTAGGCTTCACCTGATATAGATACAAATTCATCGAGACTCATATTGACAAAGACGATCAGGTTTTTGATCTCTTCATCATTGATCTCTGTTGAAAGTAAAGTTTGTGTCTTTTTGAAATCTGCCAAACTTTTTTTGAGCTGCTTGAGTGCATTGCCCTTGTTGATGTTTTTTCCGGCATAGAAGTAGTCTTTTGCCATTCTTTGAGAAAGCATCCGCTGTCTGCCTGCGAGATTGACCATCTGCTCAGAGGAGACAGAGCTCTTTGATGATACCGTTTGAGCTGCTGGAGCTGCCGATGTACCATTCTCTTCGGCAAGAGCACTGCCCGTTAAGCACAATGCGCTGATCGCTGCAATACTCAAAGTTTTTGTTAAAAATTTTAGATTTATCATCCTGTCTCCTTATTTTACTGCTTCATACAGTTTGGTTATCTCGTTCATCTTTCCGGTAATCTTATTGGAAGAACGGGCAATAAGGCTGGGAATGTATCTTTTGGATTTTGATACGCCAAGGACTTCAAAAAACATAAAATCCTTATCGACAGCAGCAAGACCTGTTTTGATCTCTTCGGTATTTTTCGGGAATGCTTCGAGTTTGGTTTGTGCAGCAGAGAATTGCTCCATTGCCTTTTTGAGTTCGGCATCATCCATACCGACCTCCCAAACCTTGAGCATATAGAGGCTTGCCAATCTCTGGGAGAGCATTCTCTGCCGTCCTGAAACATTGATGATTTCACCTGTACTCTCTTTGGAAGTAGCTGCGATAGCGTTTGTTGCTTTGTGTGCGGCCTTGAGGAGTTTATTTGTTGCCTCGTATGTCGCTATTGCTTTCTCTTTTTGGGGTTCTGCAAGCAACTCTTTTTTTATGGGCTCCCATAGCTTTTTTACCTCTTCGAGTGCCTGATGAGAAGGTTTGTCATTGACCTGCGCAAATTTAATTAAGTCTTCGAGTGTTTCAGAGAAGAGATCAGAAGATTTCTGTAACTCCTCCTTGGGATTGCCGAAACTGATTTTCATGCCGATCATAGAATAGTCTTTCGTCATTCTCTGAGAAAGCATTCTTTGCCTTCCCGCTTTATTGATAGCCTCATTGAGGGTTGCAATATCCGCATACAGAAAACCGCATAGACAGGTAGCCGCAAAGACTCCTTTTAAAATTTTGCTCTTCATTGACTAACTCCTTTAAAAGTATTTACCAAAAGATACTCAGCAGGCATTAAATCCGAGAAAAATTTGGATTCAATCCAACTAGGTATATTGTAGCACAATTAAAACAAGTTAATAAATTAAATATTAAGAATTTCTGAAATAAAACTCTTCTTTGTGAACTTTTAGAACATTAAATATGCATAGAGCACTCAGGAAGCAGGCGGTTCCCCTTTGATCATCCCTGCCTCATAGAGAAATGGCGAGGGGATAAAATCAAGTTTTTTGACACGATCAGCTTTTGCCAATGAGAGATGCAGTCTGTCTTTGGCCCGTGTCACTGCCACATAAAAGAGTCGCCGCTCCTCTTCGATACTGCCGCCCATACTCATTAGTTTTCGGTTGGGAAACCGACCGTCCATCAAATCGACAACATAGACTTCGCTGAACTCCAGTCCTTTGCTGGCATGAACTGTCAGCAGATTGACACCTTCCCCTTCACTCAACTCACTGCCGCCAAGCACCATCGCATTTACAAAACGATGCAGCTCCTTATAAGGTGCGCTCAAGTCGAGGAGAAGTCTGGCCTTGCGCCAAATTCGCTCTTGTGAAAGTTTTTTCTTATCTTCATCAATTTCACCACTTTTGAGACGGGCACGCTGAGTGGAGAGCTGCTCAACGATATCTTTATAGAGTGTCGAAGAGATCGCCTTTTGAAGAATTGTACCGGGCTTCTTGCTCTGATTGACGGAACGCATAAAAATCATATACTCTTTGAAAAAATGAAGTCCCTCCGTGCTCAGTCTCGGATGCTTGAGAAGAGGATGAGACCTGATCTCTTCGCTCAGGTCCAATTGGGCAAAGCGGCTGACAGAACCGATCTCAAGATCATCGTCGAAAAGTCCCAATTGTATATTTTTGTTCGGGTTGAGTTTGGGGAGGTCAAAAACAGTTGGAGAGAGCACCCCCGCAGTGAGATCCCCCTCACCAAAATGAGTCAGGCATTGAAAAAACTCTTTTGCCAATGCAGACCCTACTCCTTTGGCATATTCAAAAAGATGGATAAAGGCCATCATATCTTTGGGGTTGACCAGCAGCACCAGAAGATCAAGGAGGAACTTCACCTCCTTAGCTTCAAAAAAGCTGGTGCCGCCTTTGCGCCTGCAGGGAATTCCCAGCTCTCTCAGGCTTGCTTCGATGCCATCGGCACTGGCATTATTTCGAAAAATAACAGCAATCTGGTCATTGGGAAGATGTGTCGTCTTGATCGCATTGGCAATGGCTTGATACTGATCAAAGAGTTCATTGTAGACCAGTAGCCGCGGCGGATGACTCTTGCCCACACGCCCTACCTCCAGCTTCTTGGGATAGATGCGTTCATTGCGTTCGATCACTCTGTTTGCCAGAGAGAGAATAGGAGCCGTTGATCGGTAATTGGTCTTGAGCGTGAAGACGGTTGCACCGGGATAGCGATCAGGGAAAGTGCCTATATTTTCGATATTGGCACCGTTGAATGCATAGATACTCTGATCATAGTCTCCCACACAAAAAAGCGAAGGTGGACTGAGTGCATCTATGAGTGCATTTTGCAGGGTGTTGGTATCCTGATACTCATCGACAAGCACCTCCTCAAAAGGGATACTGCTCTCCTGCAGATACTCTTTGGTCCAAAGCAGCAGATCGTTGAAAGAGAGATAGCCATACTCCTTCTTGACTGCTTCAAACTCTTCACAAATATGCATATAGATATCCATCAAGGGCTTATGGTCAGGATATCGCTCCAGAAACCACATATCAAAGCCATCCAGAGAGGCATTTTGATAGAGACTGTACATATCATAAAGATAGAGTGCAGAGAAGGGTTCCATATCAAGTGCGAGGCGATGGAAGTTGCGCTTTTCATAGATACTGCGAAAGAGTGTTTTGAGCTCGCCGGGCTGCTTTAGCATGATGGCGGGATAGCGCTCCTTGAGCCAGCGATAGCTGACAGCATGAAATGTGCCTGATTCGATCTTGCTGACGATCGATTTGGGGAAAAAATGCTCCAGTCTGGCGATCATTTCGCCTGCTGCCTTGTTGGTAAAAGTCAGCAGCAGTATCCTGGATGGGTCTGTACCGATCTGAAGCAGGTGGGCGATACGGCCCACGATTGTGGAAGTCTTGCCTGTTCCGGCACTGGCGATGATAAGATTGTGCCCCAGTGGTGCCTTTGCAGCACCCAATTGCTCGTCATTGAGTGTGCTCAGCGGCATAAACTACTGTTGGCCGATGATATAATAGGTGGGTTTATTGTCAACTTTTTGAAGGGTTACTTTATACTTCTCTGCCCACTGTCTGCTTGCCTCATCAAATGTTTTGATCACATCCTCTCTACTGCTCTCTTCACATTTGATTTTAAAATAATCATGTGAATTGGAGAGCGCAATAATACCGTCGTAATGCGAAATAGTATCTTTCAAGCTCAATAAATGTTTGGAAAAGTGATTAAAGCCAGGGGTGTTGACTATCGCTTTGTTGATCTGTGCGAGTGTCAATTTATTGACCGGGTAGTCAAACTGTGTCAGTAGTGCTTCAGGGGTAATATCAATATGCATAAAATCCTCAGATATGAAATATAAATTTATCCACCGGAAAGAGAGGATAATCAGAGTGTGATTGTAGCAAATTTTGCTTTAGGGAAGCTCTAAAAAAGTGTCTTTGGCCTATCAAGTTTCGACAGAAGAACTTTGTAGTGCTCAACATTTTGAAAAGCCTTTTCATAGCGCCAACGCAAAACAAATTCAATGATTTTGTTCTTGAGGTCTGGATCGATCGTTTCACCTTTTCCAAAATATCCCAGAGAAATATTTTTTGCTTTCTTCTTCCCGCTGGCATCCGGCTCATAAGTGATGGCAATCACCTGGATATATTTCCCGGCTCTGACTACTCCAAAATCTTCTTCTTTCAAACCAATACCACTTAGATTCATTGCTTTGTACATAAAAATAGTATCAAAATCCGGAGACTTTTCAAATATTTTCAGTTCGTCATAGAGTATTTTAACTCTCTCGATATTTTCCATCCGAATCTTCTCGGCATTCTCTTCTTTGACCAGTACAGTCATGGCAGGCTTCGGCTTGGATACCGGTGGCGCAGTGACAGATTTGACAGGCTCTTTTGGCGGTTCAGATTCACTCTTGGTGAGGAGAGGATTTGGCTCATAGGCTGATGCACTCTTTTTCGCCAACCTGTCATCAAGTTTGCTGGTCAGCGCTTTAAGTTTATCCAGACTGCTAGACATCTTTCTCCTTTGAAAGCAAGGACTGCAGGGTCCCTAAAAAAATATTTGCAAATATAATAGCAAAAATATTATCTGGAATAACTTAAATAAATATGCAATAATATTAATATTGATATTATTTGATAAAATTTATCATATTTTATACTATGTAATCTCTATTTCAGTAGATTAATCATCTCTTTGGATAAAATACGATGAAACAAAATATGAGGGCATCGATATGGATTATCTACAGATACAAGGCGGAAAAAAACTCGAAGGTTCAGTTACAATCAGCGGTGCCAAAAATGCAGCTCTTCCAGTGATTGCCGCAACGATACTCAGTGACAAAGAGGTCTCCCTGACCAACCTTCCGGATGTAGTTGATATCCGTACGCTTCTCAATCTACTGACGATGCTGGGCGGCACGGTTGATCACGAGGGTACTGCTGCCAATATAAACAATGCTACGATCAACTCCACCAAAGCCGTTTATGAGATTGTCTCACAGATGCGTGCCTCCATACTGGTACTCGGTCCTCTTCTTGCGCGCTTTGGGGAGTGTGAAGTGAGCTTGCCTGGCGGATGCGCCATTGGTCAACGCCCTATCGACCTGCACCTCAAGGCACTTGAAGCTATGGGGGCAGATATAGAGATAAAAGGCGGCTATATTCGTGCAGAGGCACCGAATGGCCTGACGGGCGCCAAGATCATCTTTGACAAGATTACGGTTGGCGGTACAGAAAATATCATCATGGCAGCGGCACTTGCCAAGGGTGTGACGACCATCATAAATGCAGCCAAAGAACCTGAAATCGTGCAGCTGTGTGAAATGATACGCGATGCAGGCGTACCGATAGAGGGTATTGGCAGCAGCGAATTGACTATTCACGGAACAGATAAAAAACCGCTAACATTCCAAACGACAGAGATCATCCCCGATCGTATCGAAGCAGGAACCTATCTCTGTGCAGGAGCGATCACCAAATCCTCCATTTCACTCAACAAAGTCAATCCGGAACATATACGAACCTCTATCGATAAACTCGAATCAATGGGCTGCAGCTTTGCCCTCTCTGATGATGTGGTCACGCTCTATCCTGCTGAGACTATCAAGCCTGTCAATCTCATCACAACTGAATATCCGGGTTTTCCTACCGATATGCAAGCACAGTTTATGGCAGTAGCTGTGATGGCGGACGGTGAATCACTGATCGAAGAGAGACTTTTTGAAAACCGCTTTATGCATGTAGGTGAGCTCAATCGTCTGGGTGCAGATATATGGCTCAAAGGAAATATCGCAGCCATCCACCCCGCAGAAGAGGGGTTAAATGGCGCAGATGTCATGGCGACTGACCTTAGAGCCAGCTCCGCTCTTGTGTTGGCTGCCCTTGTAGCCAATGGTACGACCAATATCCACCGAATCTATCATCTTGATAGAGGGTACGATGACCTGGAAGGCAAACTCTCCGGATTGGGAGCTGATATTGCGAGACTCAAGGAATCACCACACGCTTAAAAGTTATGCTTCCGGAACCTCGAATTTATTCGAGGCAGAATGTTCCAATCAGACTGATAGTTTGACCTCGAATGAATTCGAGGATCCTGGGCAGTCCCGAACAGCGGAGGCAAAGCCTTCCGATTCCAAGAGTTAAGTAACTCCTTTATTTATAAACAGCCTTCCTGACACTATCACCTGTCTGATCTTTTTCATAAGTATCTACAAAGCCATTTACTATGCTGCCATTTTTCTTTCTTATGACATAATTGATCCCTCTTCCCTGCTTGGAAAAGTTTTTGCCTTTGATGATTATTTCTGATTTATTACCATAGTGAGAGCCTGCACTGACTACTTTTTGTATGCCATATTTCGACAATATTTTTTCATCGAGACCAATTTCAGAGGTATTGTGAATATCATAGGCGATGGTTGTGCCTTTATCAATAAGAGCTGCAAAAGAGCCCGCAAACTTTAACCCATCTATCTTGATACCCAGATCTCTGAAATATTGTTTTGTCTCATTGGACAGCTTGCTGCTGCCATCATCTCTAAGTGATAATACAATAAGATCTTCGGGATATTTTTTCAAAAAGGAACCAAGGGTATCAGTGTAGACAGTGTCAATCGTATACTCTTTGAGTACCCCTTCATCGATAGTACCGCCCAAAAAGTAAAGTGGGCGATGGTCTGCCGGAAGAGCAGTAGCCACACTCCTTTTATGCTTTTTCATATACGATACAACGCCTTTGTCTACCCACTGTTTAGGTAGAAAAATCGTACTGTTTTCCGGTGAATGCTTTATCAGCAGCTCAAACTTCTCTTTGTAAGATTTTGTGAGATTAAAATCTATCTCTTTCGGTACCGCGATAGATTTATCTGCAAAATATTTATTGAACCACTTTCCGACAAGGATACTCATCATAACTCCTCCCGTGTTCGCCATATGGCGGTGGTTCTCCATCGTATAGGAGTCCTCTATCGGCATAAACAGACCCATGTCAGCTAACTTGAAACCTAATTTCTGGTAGTATGAGTAGTAGATAGTGCGGGATGTCAGATAGTGATGATCTGCGCTATAGAGAGGAACCATAAAAATTTCATCGCCGGAAAATACTTTTGATATAGCTTCTGCATTATTTTTCAAAGCCCCATGCTTGGTAATCGACTTTGGCAAGATATCAGAGTGGGTTGCCTGCAGTGAAAAATTCGGACTATACTCCGTCAAGGCATCCATATCCCATCGAAGATATTGTATCTTTCCCTCTTTATTGGCAGCAGGTTTTGTATATGTGTCAAAAATTTTTTTATAGCTGCTCTTTTTATCTTCTTGAGCAAATTTACCGAAGTCATCCTCTGTCCACTTAACCATCTCATCATACTCTTTCCCTGATGTCGCTACGATCTGGGAATCTTTTTGCAGTGCCCAATTGGAGAAAGAGTAGATCACAACCCCATCATCCTTCAGATAGTAGTCAGAGATTTTACGAAACAGTTCGGCAGTTTTGACCGTCATCACATTTGATGCATAGGCATACATAGCGACATTTTTTCCCGTCATCTGCTCTATCACTTGCGGGATCATTCCCCAGGCGATAGTACAATCTCCAAAAAACAGTATGTCGATCGACTTGGGCTTTTCATGGAAGAGAGTATTGATCTTATAATTGTTTGGTCCCCACACAACCGGCTCTTTGCCCTTTTGTGCCCAAACCGTTTCAGTAAAAGAGAGATCCAGATTGTTCTTCTTTGCAATTTCTGCAAACTCTTTATGCATAGGGTTTTGAAATTTTGTCTCCTGAGCATTTCTCTTCTCTTTAGCCTGCAAGGAGCCTTGCAGCAGCAACACAAAGAGTATGGATGTCACAAGCGTATCGATCAGTTGCTTGTATGGGTTTATGTTATTCAAAGTATCCCCTCCAAGATCTTAGCTACTTTCGCCGCCGGATTATCATCTTTGTAAATCGGCCTTCCAATAACAGCAAAATCAACCTTCTCTTTATGAGCGACCTCCAGTGTCGCCACACGCTGCTGATCTCCGGCATCTTCACCAAAAGGACGGATACCCGGACAGAGTGTTAAAAATTTGTCAGAGGTAGCTGCTTTGATCGCCCTGCTCTCAAATGCTGAACTCACCACACCGTCCAAACCACTCTTGTAACTCATTTGTGAAAACTGTTCTGCCTTTTCAGCGATGCTTTTTTCGTAGATATCTTTGAAACCTGTCTCATCGAAAGAGGTCAGCGCAGTAACAGCCAGCACCAGCGGACGCTCTTCGAACTTTTGCAATCTCTCCATCACAGTACGCATTGCCACCTCTCCTGCACTGGCATGGATGTTGAACATATCCACGCCCAGATGAGCGATCTCTTCCGCTGCATCAGCCATCGTATTGGGAATATCGTAGAGTTTGAGATCCAAAAAGAGTTTGAACTCCGGATTAATCTGCCTGAGTGCATTGATAAAAGGCTTACCGTCACGAATATAAGATCTAAACCCGATCTTCATCCAGATATTATATTCGTGCAGAGCTGTAGCCAGAGCTATATTTTCGCCGTCTGACGGCAGATCAAGTGCGACACAGAGTTCCATAGGCGTTCCTTGATAGAGTTCTTTGCAGAAGTCTAATGAGTATTTGGTATAATCATATCCTAAATTTAACTAAGAAGGACTAAACAGCTATGTTTGGGAAAAAATTAAAAGAGTACAATTTATCAGAAGATGAGCTGGCAAAGCTCCAATACGCACGCATCAAAACAGCCAAAGGTACGATTTGGCTCAAACTCTATCCCGAGGCGGCACCCAATACTGTAGCCAATTTCGCAGATCTGGCAAATAGCGGTTTTTATGATAATCTCCAGTTTCACCGCGTCATACCAGGCTTTATGGCTCAGGGCGGATGCCCCCACTCAGGACCATCGGGCAATCCTGCTATGGCAGGTACCGGCGGGCCGGATTGGGCGATAGCTTGCGAAACAGACAATGGCGTCAAACACAAAAGAGGCTCTTTCTCTATGGCACATGCCGGCAAAGATACAGGTGGAAGCCAGTTTTTTATCACTTTTGTTCCTACTCCTCATTTAGACGGTGTACACACAGTCTTTGGCGGCATCGATGATGAAGATGTCGACAGTATGATGGGTCTTGACTCTATCGGACAAAACGATCTGATCGAAGAGATCAGAGTCGTAGAGACAAGAGAGTAGAAAATACCTTTGGGGTACCTTCAACACCATTAAGTTAAGCTTTTTTAGGACACTCGCACCCCAAGGGTATTTCCGTTGGGCAACTTGTTCGAGCCTATGCCCCACAATCCTGAGGCCCTAACCTTTGCCTCAAACAAGTTTGAGGTTCCTGTAAAACCCTTAGCTTAATAGTATTAGAGGTGCCCTTTATGCTTTGCGCGGGAAACAAAACCCATTATTCAACACAAAAGGATTTTAACCTATGCACGGTTTTTATCGTATCGCTTCAGCTGTCAACCAAACCACCATCGCCAACCCGCAGCAGAATGCCAAAGAGATTATTGCACTTATCGAAGAGGCGCACCAAAGAGAGGTCAGTGTCGTTGTATTTCCTGAACTCACGCTGACTGGATACACTGCCAGTGATCTCTTCTTTCAGCAGACCCTTTACGCAAGTCAAAATGAAGCATTGCAATCAATACTCGATGCGACACAATCCATAGAGACAATCGCTGTCATCGGTATAGCACTGCTAGATGCCAACAGGCTCTATAACTGCGCTGCTGTCATTCAAAACGGAAAGATCCTCGGAATCGTTCCCAAAAGTTATCTGCCAAACAACAAAGAGTTTTATGAAAAACGGCAATTTACAAGCGGCAATGATGTCGTGCGTACGACAACAGAGTTTTTGAATAGAGAAGTACCTTTCGGGGTGGATCTGCTCTTCAAGGATGAAAGTGATCTACTTTTTGGTGTAGAGATCTGCGAAGATCTCTGGGCAGTTACTCCACCCAGCAACCACATGGCAAGCAACGGAGCAACTCTCATCCTCAACCTCTCAGCCAGCAATGAACTCATAGGAAAAGCAGAGTATCGAGAAACATTGGTACGAAGCCAAAGTGCCAGAGCGATGTGTGCCTATGCCTATGCCTCATCAGGTGTAGGAGAATCAACAACCGACACGGTCTTTGGCGGTGATGCATTGATATGTGAATACGGGTCACTCTTGGCGCGCGGAGAGCGTTTCAAGTTGAAGCGTCAGCTCATTACGGCAGATGTCGATCTGCAAAAGCTTGTATGGCTGCGGTTGACAGAGTCGAGCTTCACAGATGCCAGGCGCAAAAAAGTACGCACTATCAAAGTAGATACCCTGCCAAGGCTCAGCAAATTGGAGCGCCCTGTCGACGCACACCCTTTTGTCCCGAGCGACAGAGATGAAAAATCGCACCGTTGTGACGAGATCATCCACATACAGGCACATGGTCTTATCAAGCGTATGAGACACGCACATATCCAGAAAGCTGTCATCGGAATCTCAGGAGGACTCGACTCCACACTCGCTCTTCTCTCTACCCATAAAGCCTTTGAAATTATGAGATGGAAGAGCAGCAATATCATTGCCGTGACAATGCCGGGCTTCGGTACCACCAGTCGTACCAAAAACAATGCTATCACACTCTGTGAATTACTGGGCGTCACACTCAGAGAAGTAGATATCACAGAACTTTCTCTCAAAGAGTTTGATGCTATAGGACACGATAAAGACGAGCACAGCGTCACTTATGAAAATGTGCAGGCGAGAGCCAGAACTTCAATATTAATGAATATGGCAAACAGAGAAGGGGGTCTCGTCATCGGCACGGGGGATCTCAGCGAAATCGCACTGGGATGGAGCACCTACAACGGTGACCATATGAGTATGTATGCGCTCAACTCCGGCATCCCCAAAACACTAATCCGATATGTCATCGACTACTTTACAAAAAACAAAAATATCGCCCCGATCCTGCATGATATCCTTGATACACCTATCTCTCCCGAACTCCTTCCACACGAAGCAGACGAGATCACGCAAGAGACTGAGTCGATCATAGGCCCCTATGAGCTGCACGACTTTTTCCTGTATCATATTATTAAATATGGAGCCAAGCCTGATAAAGTTCTTCTCCTCGCTCAAATGGCCTTTGAAGAAAAATATGACCGTGAGACCATTAAAAAATGGCTCACCCTCTTCATCAAACGCTTCTTCACCCAGCAGTTCAAACGAAGCTGCATGCCCGACGGTCCCAAAGTCGGTACAATCAGCCTCAGCCCCAGGGCAGACTGGAAAATGCCCAGTGATGCCGATATGAGCGCTTGGCTGGAGGTGCTTGAATTTCAGTAAGCAATATTTATTTGGATCTAAAATCTTAAGTTTAAGTAATACTGGCTATAATCTTTTCTTTTTAAATAAGGAAATCAATAATGAAAAATTTAAAGTTATTGGGATTTGCAGCGTTACTTATATCTATGATTGGATTGAGCGGATGTGAAACCAGCAGCAACTCAAGCACATCACCAGCTCCTCAAAACCAGGTAGTTCCCGAAGAACCGATCGCTTCTGAAGATCCTGAAATCCCAGATAATAATGCAAGCACCGAAGAAAATACTGCTCCTGAAACCAATACAACTACCGAAAAGCCTGAAGAACCTGATATTCCAGAAATTCCTGAGAGCCTCACATTTACGCCTATTCCCATCGAAGAGTCTGCTCACGCTATGACCAATAATGGGAAATCACTTGTCTATGGGACAGTAGATGGATTTCTCTACAGCTTAAATCCTGAAACAGGAGAATCATCATTTATGTATGATGTGAATCCATTTAATGATAATTTACTTATCGGCGGGCTTAGCTATATCGGTAATAATCAATACTTATATTCGTCAGTACGTGATAATATCATCAGTCGTCTAAATATTGATGCAGATGAAGTGGAAGTTGTTACGGAAATAAAATTTGCAGATGGTCTGGATGCTTACCAAAACAGAATTTATTCTGTCACCTACAATAAGAGCGGTATTTTGACTGTATTCAATATGGACGGTGAAGAACTTTATACCTTGCATACTGAAATTGACGATATGGTAGGTGTTGCCAATTCAAGCAAATACCTATATATTCTCTCTGAATCCGGCAATATTTATCAAACCAGTAGAGAAACTGGCAGGTCTCATCTCATCATTGAAAACACTGAGTTATTTGAATCAGGGGATTCATTTGGAGGAGTAGAAGCAATCGATATACTGGACAATTATATCTACCTCTCAAATGTTAATGATAGTACCGTTTATCGAATCAATGTGGACATTCGTGCATATGAATAAATCTATAAACCCAACTGCTGTGTAATATTATCTGTAAAAGTTTTATTGCCCGTAAGAGCGTTTCGCAGCCTTGTATCGATCTTTAGGATATTGAGGAGTTCAAGGGGGAGGGATTCATTGGATGCCAACTTTTCATTGATCTCAAAAATATCAAGTTCAAACAGTTCTCGCAGAATTCTCTCAGGAGTTGAGAAATTGCCTGCCAGCGAGGCAAGAATCGCCTGATCCTCTCTCTTTTCACTGTATAGTTTTTCCAAAACAGCCAAAGAAGTTGCTGGATTTGCAGCCAGCAGAGGATAGAGACCGGTATCCTCTCTCTCATAGAGTCTATCGAGTATCTCTGTCGAGAGTGAAGGATTGGCTGCCAGGGCTTGTAAAAGCAGAGGATCTCCCTTTTTTATCAGATGCGGAACTATTGCCGAATCGATCTGCTCATTCTTTCCTAAAACTGCATATACATCCGGTGACCATTTAAGCGCTTCGATCATCTCAAAGCGTCTCTCGCTGATGGGTTGATAGGCCAGGAGGGTTTGTCGCACACCCTCCTCTTTTTCGAGCAGTTTGGCGAAGAGTTCATCATCGATTGTATTGTTGGATGCAAGTGCCTCATTGACATCATTCAGGTTTCTGTCAGAGAATTTTTTGAGGAGCGCCAAAGGAACAGAACGGTTGGCTGCCAGATAAAAAAGCACTTTATCTTCACGGAAACGAAGCAGTTTTTCTATAACACTCTCATCGATACAGGGACTCCCCGCGATCGCTTCTCTCAGTGTGATCCACTGTTTTCCTTTTTGCATGAAACGAAAATTTGGAAAACTGAGCAGTGCTTTTAGAAGTGCAGGGTCGCTACTCTCTCCGATAAGTTTCTTGAGTGTCAATGGCGTAAAGAGAAGATCCTCTTCATTGGGTTTGATATCAAGAAAACGGCGCAGTGTTGCCGTCACCACACCTCTGTCTTCATTGTTGTCCTCCTCCTCATCTTCTGACCACTGATACATTTCCAGAAGCTTGACAAAGAGTGTATCACTGATATGGGCATTGCTGATAAGTGTATGAACCCGTTTTTGATCATTGCTGAGTTTAAGCCCCATCAAAACCTGATCATCAACAAGCGTATCGCTGATCAAGCGCTCCAAATCTTCCAATTTATAGAGTGGGATTTTCTGGTCATATGCTTCATAAGAGATATCCTCTTCGACAGGATTGAGACGATGGTGTTCGATCACTGCTGCCACTCCCTCTTCAAGTTTAGTGGTGAGTGTAATCGCATACTTTTTGAGAAATCGCTGTGCCTCTTTGTGCGTAAAGAGTGACTCTCTTCCTAAGAAAAGGAATTTTTTGCCGCTGCTCAGTTCTAGAATCGTTTCCAATGAAGGTTTCATTTAGATGCCTTTTTACCCATACTTTTTTCTGCCTGCCTATTGATCATTTCGAGATGTGATTTCAGATTCTCTTTCGTCACCCGTATACCAAAGTCATCCAGAAGCAAATTATTGGGGATTCCCGAGAGTCTATCGGCAATCAGTGCGCCGATATAAGGATAAAAGTGGTGCAGATCGGCATAGTTTCCGGCATAATTCGTAATAGAGTTCACACCCATAAAATCATACACTTCGCCGAAAGAGTCCACTAACTGCTTAATCCACCTCTCATAGTCAGGCAGATTGCCGACCTGGGCAAGGAGCTTGAATAGATCCGCAGCGATCGGGGTTGTAAAAATAATGAAGCGGGTATTCGGGTTCTCCTTTTTCAGAACTTCAAAATATTTTTTTATCTTGGTATTGTAATGATATCCTCTTCCATAAAATCTGCTTTGATAGAGAGGGATTTGCGCATTGACGGCACCCTGCTTCCTCCCGGCAGAAATCCTGATTGTCTTTTTGACATTGTCTCGCGTATAGTCCGTAGTGCCGGGGCTGGAGCTGTGCTCTATCGATTCGATACTTCTATCGAGTGTATCCATAGTGAAGAGCATTTTATAGCGGTAGAAAAATGATTCTGTAATACCCAGGTAGTGGGATGGGGATGGTGTGTTGTTCATCTGATGCTGCGCAAAAGATCCTGCATTGGAGCCCCAGAAATCCACACCTATGATGATCGTTTTGAACTCTCCTCCTTTGATCTTTTTCGCTTGGTCTATCCATCCTTTGTATTCCACAGGATACATCGATACGCCGGCATAGTTGAAAACATTCATAGTCTTGAAATCATGCTGATTGATATAAGTTACCCTGCTGCTGCCAAGCAAGAGTGCATCATACTGCTCCAATCCGCAAAAATAGGCCCTGTTGGTTTTTAGCTGCCTCTCATCAAATCCGGGCTGTGCATTGTTGTATCGGTTGCTGTGACAGAAGGTCCACAAAGGATCAATCGTATAGTTGAACAGCGCAAAGAGAGAGATGACTGAAAGGACAGCTGCCGTATAAATTTTGACCCATTTTTTATTATTCATAACCAAACCTAAAAGTTAAAATAGAGAAATTCGGAGAGTTTGGAAAGCGAAGATGCCGCCGCCAGAAACAGGATAGCAGCATAGAGCGCAGTTAGATAGTTTGGTTTCATATTGCCAGTCAACTGATTTGAGTTTTTGAGTGCCACAGTGACAACAAATGCAGCGGCTATCCACAACGGTGTATAATCATCTCTGGATATTCCCTGCAGCCAATTGCCAAATTTGACACCGTATTGGGCAAGATCACCCATACTCTCCTGCCAAGTATACGGAAGAACTACAGTACCGCCAAACATCCCTTTAAGTACCTTGAGCGCATCATCCCACTCTTTTGCCCTGAAAAACACCCAGGTGATATTAAGAAAGTTGAAGGTGATAAACCAGGCAAGCAGTGCATTCATCTTGAAGCCCAACTGACTCCAAGCCCTGTGAATAACAATAGCGAGACCATGCAAAAATCCCCAGAAAACAAAGGTCCACCCTGCCCCATGCCAGATGCCGCCTATCAAAAAGGTTGCCATCAGGTTACCGTAGGTTCTGAACTCACCCTTTCTATTGCCGCCCAGCGGAATATAGACATAGTCTCTCAGGAATCGGCTCAGTGTTATGTGCCAGCGTCTCCAAAAATCCTGAATAGAGATCGCTTTGTAGGGTGAGTTGAAGTTGATAGGCAATTTGATATTAAAGAGAAGTGCTGCACCGATAGCCATATCCGTATATCCGCTAAAGTCAAAATAGAGCTGGAAAGTATAAGAGAGTGAAGTGACCCAGGCCTCGGCGAGATTGAGCACCTGAGTATGGTCAAATCCTGCTGTTGCCCATACCGCAAAGGTATCTGCGATGATAACTTTCTTGAAAAGACCCATAGAGAAGATGAAGAGTCCCATAGCGATATTTCTGTACTGCTTGACCTTGTTTCTGACAGAAGCAAATTGCGGCATCATCTCCCCATGATGCACGATAGGCCCGGCGATCAACTGAGGAAAAAAGGTGACAAAGTTTGCATAATTGAGAAAATCATACTCTTTAGTCTCTCCATTATAACTGTCTACAAGATAGGCAATCTGCTGAAAGGTAAAAAATGAGATAGCCAACGGCAATGCCAAATTCAATAAGCCAATTTCACTCTGCGCAAGAACATTAATGTTTGTGATAAGAAAATCAGCATATTTGAAATATCCAAGCAGTGCAATATTGGCAATAATTCCTATAGTCAAAAGTGTTTTTTTACTGACTTTTCGATGCTCCTTCTCTTTGGCGAGAGATATACCGATAACATAGTTAAAGAGCAGCGAAGCCAATATGATAGGCAGATAGGCAATATTCCACCAGCTATAGAAAAAAAGTGAAGAGAGAACCAGAAATGCCTTGCTCGCCTCCGTCAGCCTGAGTCTATTGAGATAGAAATATACAAAAAAAGTTACGGGCAGAAAAGCAAAGATAAAAACATAAGAGTTAAAAAGCAAATTGGTCTTCCATCTTTAGTATGTTTCCAGAGGATTATACTTTACAGTAGCCCCACTCGAAAAATTTGGAACATCATCATAGGTAAAGACGGCATAGTACTTTTCGATACTCATGGAGGCAAAATTATCATAGGTATAAGTATCGGTACCGCCATAGATTTTGACCCCATCCATAAAGTGCTGTGGGGTATGAAAACTATTTCTGACCACATAATATCCTGCAACTGTATCCTCCTTGACCTCATCCCATCCAAGTTTGATCAAACCGCTCTCTTTGGTGATATGAATGTTTTCAGCCTTGGCAGGTGCTGTACGGCGCTTTTCAATATATTTAACAACCAACTCTGCATCTGTGTTCCAGGTAATGAGGCGATCTTTTGCCCCATTGGCAGAGACGGCTCTGATCACAAGCTTGAGTTTTCTATTCTCCTGATTGAGTGTATCAAGTGTCAGTCTGGAAAGCGTATCGAAGTTGAAATACTGATACTCCTTGCTGCTGAGATCATTTTCAGCAACTTCATAACCAATATATTCGATTTTATCACGGTTTTTGATATCCTCATAGCTTCCCACTTCATCAAGTTCAACCAGTTCTATATAGTACCTTAAATCGCGCTTCTTCTTGAAGCTGTTTTTATTTCTGATCTTGAGTGTACAATGCGTGATTACTGTGGTCGCATGATCAGGTGCATCGTTGAGATCAAAATCAAGATATCCGTAGACCTTGTTGCCATTTTTATCAAAACCGCTTTTGAGAACACCCTCCTCTATACTGTTTTTACCGATAGTTACCAAAGTAGCCGCAGGAATTTTGAGTTTTTTCTCCGGAATAGTATATTTAATATCCAGCATCGGCCGATAGTGAATTCCTCCGCCAAATTTACCATACCCAATATCAAATTGCATCATTTGAGAATCTTCGCCATCCGGTAAATACTTGGGTCCGTCCACTCGGAAGTTAACCTTGCCGTTGACTATCTCTTCCTGAAGCAGTGCACATTCGTGGCTGGAAAATTCCCAAACATTCCAAATCCCCTGCGTTAGATTGTGTGACTTGATGGCACGCCCTATGGTACCCTTCGTTTCAGCCTGATCCACTTGTTTAAAATCAGTGATCTCTGAGAAACTGTCAGATTTCATCAGTGAGAGATTCCATTCGCCAAACTTTTCAATCTTGGCACCGACACGGTTCATCGGATAGAGATAGAGTCTCGCCTCTTTGATCAGAGCATCTTTGGGTAGAGTATCAAAGTCATACGAGAGTACCGCATCACAGATTCCCTTGGATTTATTGATTCCCACAAAGAGGGAGTTCTGACCAAAGTGCGAACGGTTTTGTTCCTGTGTATACTCCCCAAGATAGCCTGTTTCATTCTTGCTGGCAAATATCAGCTTGAAAAACTCTTCATCCTCCAGACCGGTCCGGACTCTTACGATAGGAGCATAAGGTGACTTATATCCGCTTTTTTTGTTGACGGCGCGTATCGTATAGATATAATTTGTCGAACTCTCCAGGTCCGTATCGACAAAACAGTTCTCCCCTACCACAGCGATTCTCGTACGGTCATTGCAGGCATCTTTATCTTTCGTACTTCTGAATATCTCAAAGAAGATAACATCTCTCTCTTCATACTCCCACACCAGCTTCACAGAAGTGGCTTGAACTTCTCCGATAGTAAATTCGTCCACTCTGTGCGGTGCCAACGACGCATAGTTGGCAACTTCACCAAAGGCAAATTTGAGTGCCGGTATATTCTCATGCACGCTGCTGCTCATACTCCTCATATAGTCAGGTATGTTTTTGGTTCCGACCTCTACCACTGTCGAAATAATCCCCTTGGAGTAATAATACTCTCTGCCGCTTCCGCTGATAAGCTGCGCCGGCGGTTTTCCCCGGTGAATACCATAGCGTCTTCCGGTCACTTTAGAGATCTCATCATTCATATTGGCGCAAAGCGCATTCATATCTGTACCATCGATCTCGGCTTCATGACTGAAATTGTGTGCAGGAAAAAAAACATTACCCTGTGAGTGGTAGTCAAAGGCGATCGTGATATTGTCATGGGCATCGACGAACTCCTTGATCGCAGTGGTCTCAGCTTCACTGAAAGGTGCTGAACCTCCATAAATATTGGAGCCCGTGTTGTTGTTTTTGCTCCAACCTATAGAGAAATTTCGGTTCAGATCGACTCCGATCGTACCATCTCCATTGGGACAGCGGTTTTTACGCCAAAACGAATAGTGCTTGCGCGAATACTCAAATCCATCCGGATTGAGACAGGGAACCATATAGATTGTTGCTTCATCCAAACTCTTTTGAAGTTCCGGGTCTATATGTTGGTTTTCAGCAACATACTCAATAAATTTCAATGCCAACTCATTGCCGATCCACTCTCTGGCATGAATGCTTCCAGTATAAAGCATCGCCGGTTTTTCATCAGCCTGTTCTACATTTTGGGATATTCTAACCAATACTATATCTCTCTCTTCGTATGTTGTGCCGATTTTGATTACTTCGATCAAGTTGGGGTGCTCTTTTTGCATAGTGTATAGAAATTGGAGGCTCTCTTCGTAAGATTGATATTGGTTTTTCATTATATTTGGTTCTCTTTTCTGATATGGGACTCTGTAGTAAGCAGGAGATCTTTGCCCTGTAGGCTCAAATCCTGCTCATCTGTTTTCCAGGAGGTCTTTAAAGTTTTTTCTTAAAGCTGTTCCACTCACTGGTTAACTCATCAACCAAATGCTTTTTCATCCATGATATTTTCTTCAAAAGTTTTTTAGGTTCGTTTTCAAGCGCATGAACCAGCTCATGCAAGTCAAATTTGTCAAGAATATGGTCAGATTTTTTCTTCCCGATTCCTTTGACAGAGGTAAGCACCTCAGTCATTTTATCTTCATCGAGGATCACATCTGACTCTCCGGACTCTACACTTTCATCATCTGTATATTCAGGATTTTTTTGAGAATTGACTTTGGAGATAGACTTGCCATAGTTATCCTGGAAATTCCATCTTTCGCTTGGCCACTCTTCACCTCTTCTATCTTCGGTCAACAGCATTGGATAGATCGAATCAAGCTCATGAAGTAAAACTTCTCCCTCTTCAGTATCTACTGTTTTTGTATCGAGGAAATAGGCACCGTCATAACTTGGCGTATATCTACCAAAGGTAATGTAGCGCAGTGTTCTGAGCACAGAAGCATCCATTTTGCCTAACTCTTCCCAGTTATAGAGGGGGATATTCGGTTTAGGGAAACGACCGTTGCTGAATTTCCACATCAAATACTGACCAATCCAGTCTCTGATATAAGGGAAGGCCGCAAAAGCAGTCGCACACTCCAGGATACGATATTTCCCATCCCTGCCAACTGCGATATCACAAGCCCAATATTCAGCATTGGCATCCTTGGAAACCTTGACAGCCAGGTCGAGCAGCTCTTTGGGTATTTTCTGATAATCCATCGAACCGCCCTGCGATGTATTGGTCAGCCACTCGCCCTCAGGCGGTCTTCTCCAAAATGCACACACCGGCTTATGACCGATCAGCATGACACGGACATCAGCTTCCATAGGTACAAAATCCTGCATATAAACCGGATAATATTTCTTCTTGGCAAGCAATGTTTTTGCCTCCTGAGCAGAATCTACCTTATGGACAAAGTATCCACCGTAGTTTGAAGGGCCATAACTCTTTTTGACAATTTTAGGATAGCGTGTCTTCCCGATGAATTTATCTGCCTTTTCCTTATCATAAAAAATATAAGTCTTGGGAATAGGAATATCATACTTCCAGGCAAAACGGGTTACATTCTCTTTGGATTTGTTGGAAAACTGTGTATCCAGAGAAGGAATGAACTGTACATTCGGCAACTCTCTGGCGATCTCCCTGAATACCTCATAGGCAGTCGCAGGAATATTCCCGATAAGCACATCGATCTTCTTACGCTTTACTTCACGGATAAAGCGATTTTTATCATTTTTCCAGTGGTAGGTTACTGTTTCGATCTTGTCAGGCCAGCCCCTGAAGTTTGATTTATCAAAAAATCTCAATACATAGTCGAGATAGAGCATTCCGAGCTTTGGAAGTTTTTCTTTTGCTTTCTTTTTTCCCATAATCATTCCTTATTTTTTTGTTTTTCTGTCTATCAAATCAACAATGAGATCAATCTTTTTATTATTGAAGTCCAGACCCATTTTTTCCTGCTCCGGTGTCGCAAAAGCCGGGATACCATTCACTTCAAGAACGACATACTCCTCTTTTTCCATATCATATATGATATCTACTCCGGCGATATCTGTACCGCAAACTTTTGCTGCTTTTTTGGCTAGTTTAATTAGTTTATCGTCAGGCTCTCTCAAAAATACAGAGCCGCCGCTTGTGACATTGGTTCGCCAGTCTGTCTTGCTGGCTCTTCGTCCATAGCAGGAGACAAACTCACCATCTACTATATCAACCCTGAAATCTGTATTGTCATAAGTGATAAATTTTTCCACATAGAAAAATCTCAAGTCCATCTGATTCAGAAACGGCAGCAATGTATCGAGTGTAGCTTCACTCTCTATCTTTGTCAGGCCGACCCCACCCCAGCCATCCGTTGGCTTATAGACCATTTTGTCCCATTTTTTAATAATCTGCTTGAGGTGATGTGCATCATCACGGTGACATAATTTATAGTCCGGTGTTGCAACCCCATGGCTTCTCAACAAAAAGGATGTTTGAAATTTATCTTCCGTCAAAGCAAAAGACTCATAGTCATTGATCATCGGGATCGCACGATTGAGTGCCTGATAGAGGAACATTTGATATTGTGTCTGTTCTCCGGCATTGTAAGAGAAAAAGAGATCAAGCTTGTCTACTTTCGTTTTACCGTGAAGAATATGACCATTTTTAGCTATAGCATTTCTGAGATTGATATCAGAGAGTGTATCAATATTCCGCTCTTTGAGCCTTTTAATAATCTTTTTTTCGATCTTGTCGCCACCACCATTCTGATAAAGCCACATACCAATTTTTCTAGACATATTCCGCCCCATTTATTGTTTGAATTTGTTATGAATTCGCGTATTTTATCATAATATGATAAAAATTCGATTTTGGGTCAAAATTTGCTGTTTATCACTATCCTTCTGAAGAACTTTCTTCTTTCGGAGACACTGCTGCTTCTGTCTCTTCGGCTTCACTGTTTTTCTTTGCCTGTCTCTTCTGACGCTTCTCTTCCTGTTTTTTCTGCTTTTCCAGCTCTCTGCCCCGTTTTTCGTATGAATAGTTTGTGCGTGCCATTAAATAAATACCTCCGTTTGATATGCTATTGCATTTTGTTTTCATTATAGCTGTATAAACTTTGAATATTACCCATCTTTGGATATGATAAAACATATAAAAGGATTTTGATGGACTATTATCTTCTACTAATTCAACTTTTTTTTGCTTTAATGGGTCTTTTTCTTTTTTGGAAGAGTATAG
>JAYEOH010000083.1:31221-44662 GCA_034722775.1 Campylobacterota bacterium
AAACTTTGAATATTACCCATCTTTGGATATGATAAAACATATAAAAGGATTTTGATGGACTATTATCTTCTACTAATTCAACTTTTTTTTGCTTTAATGGGTCTTTTTCTTTTTTGGAAGAGTATAGAATATTTTCGTCGAATGTGGCAGTATAAAAAACTCAAAGCCATGCCTTTTCCCAAAGAATACAAATCCATACTTCAAAACATACAACAATACAAAATGCTATCACCTTTGCATCAGGAGAAGATCCACCTATTGATCCTGATCTTTATAGATCAAAAAGAGTTTGTAGGTGCAAAGATGACTGTCAACAATGAGATCAAAGTTATTATCGCATTTTATGCCTGCCTGATGCGGCTTGGATTTGAACTTGGAGAAAAAGACCATGTCTCCACAGTCATTGTCTATCCTAAGCACTTTATAGTCAATAACGATCATACAAGCGGTGGCATTTACCATGATGAGAGAGCTGTTCTAGAAGGACAATCTGCCAACGGTACCGTGGTGATCTCCTGGCAGGATATCAAACATAGCATAGCAGCGCAGCAAAAGGACAATGTGATCATCCATGAGTTTGCCCATGAGTTGGACTTTGAAGATGGTCTTGCAGACGGTACACCGACTCTAAAAGGTTCACGCTATAAGATCTGGTCCAAGATCTTCTCTAAAGCCTTTGATACCTTAAAAGCTCAATACAATAATGGGGAAGTATCTGAAAGATCAGTTCTTTTAGGCTCTTATGCCTTAACAAATGAAGCAGAGTTCTTTGCTGTATGCAGTGAACGATTTTTTGAAACACCAGAGGTATTCAAAGCCTATTTCCCCAATATCTATCAAGAGCTAAAACTCTTTTACAATCTTGATACACAAGAGTTATTTAAAGAGTTCCGGCAATAGACTTTTACCCGTTTCCACCGTCCTCGGCAACACCAATGAAATAAGCACAGCAGGTGCCCAAAAGCCCATTAGTTATTTTCCAGAACTTTCAATTTCAAGATTTTAGAGTAGTTCTTTTAGCCTATCTTCAATCTATTGGTGCTATCCTTACTCAAAAATATTTCCTTCACTGTTTGAAAAAATGAAAGAACCGTTATGAAAACTAAAAAACTCTATCTTCTCCGCCATGCCAAATCAAGCTGGAAAGAGTTCTCAATCAAAGACTTTGACCGACCCCTCAATAAACGAGGAAAACGGGATGCACCCTTTATGGCGGAACAGATGGCAAAAAAAGGAATTCATCCGGATATCATCCTCTGCAGTCCTGCCAAAAGAGCCAAGTCCACCGCCAAACATTTCTCCGAAAAACTTCAAGCAGATATCATCTACAATAGCGCTATCTACGAAGCCTCCGCTTTGACACTCAAAGAGATCATCAAGGAGGCTTTCAAGCACTATGATGAAATCATGCTGGTCGGGCACAACCCCTCTCTCACTATGCTGACCAACAGCTTCACCAATCACCAAATAGACAATATTCCTACCGCCGGTATCGTAGGTTTTGAGTTTGATATCCAGACTATCAAAGGAGCCAAAACCACCCTGCTCTTTTTTGAATATCCAAAGAAATATCTCAAAGTCAATACTGTAGTCGATAACTCTTGCCAAGAACGAGAGCTATAGATAATAATCTGAAAAAAAGAATATTTTGGTACAATACAAACCGTAATAACGCGGGAATAGCTCAGTTGGCTAGAGCGTCAGCCTTCCAAGCTGAGGGTCGCGAGTTCGAGTCTCGTTTCCCGCTCCAACTACAATATGGATACGCGGGCGTAGCTCAGCGGTAGAGCATAACCTTGCCAAGGTTAGGGTCGACGGTTCGATCCCGTTCGCCCGCTCCATTTATTCACCTCACCACCTCATCAACCATAATCCGATATAATATTTCTTGCAAATCAACAACCAAGAATTATATTTTATGAAACTCAGATCTATTTTTACCAACAGCTTCGGTATACTCATATCCCGTGTAACCGGACTCATACGTGATGTCTTGATGGCATCTGCACTGGGAGCATCCATCTGGAGCGACATGTTTTTTGTCGCCTTCAAGCTGCCCAATCTATTTCGCCGTATCTTTGCAGAGGGTGCTTTCACGCAGGCATTTATGCCTTCATTTGTTGCCTCCAGGCACAAAGGAGTCTTTGCCACTGCAATCTTTTTGAGATTTCTGCTTTTCCTGATGAGTATCTCGCTGCTCATCACTTTTTTTCCCGAACCTATCACCAAGCTCCTTGCCTGGGGCTGGGATAGCGGGCAAATCGCACAGACTGCGCCGCTAACAGCAATCAACTTTTGGTACCTTGACCTCATCTTTATCGTCACATTCCTGGCAACACTGCTGCAATACAAAAACCATTTTGCCACCACTGCCCTCTCGACCGTCCTGCTCAACCTCTCTATGATAGCAGCACTCTATATCTATATGAAAGAGGACCCAAAAACAGTAGCGTATGCCCTGAGTTTTGCTGTACTCATCGGCGGAGCACTTCAGGTAGCAGCGCACCTCATAGCACTGAAGAATTTTAATCTGCACAAACTCCTTTTAGGTGGATGGAAATACAGGAAAGAAAAAGATGTGGAAGAAGAAAAAAAGCATTTCGGCTCCCTCTTTCTGCCGGGCATACTGGGCAACTCAACCCCTCAGATCTCTGCTTTTATCGATACAATTTTGGCAACATTTCTTATGACAGGCTCAGTCTCGTATCTTTTTTATGCCAACCGTATTTTTCAACTCCCGCTGGCTATCATCGCTATTGCCACGGCCACAGTGCTCTTTCCTGCCGTCTCAAAAGCACTTAAAAATGGTCAGGAAAAAGCAGCCTATGCCAATCTCAGCCAAGCCTTCTGGCTTCTGACATTTTTGCTGGGTGCTGCGATGGTCGGAGGTATTTTTCTGGCTGAACCCATTGTCTGGCTGCTCTTTGAGAGAGGAAAATTTACACAGGTTCAAACACTAGAAACCGTCATGGTACTTCAAATGTATATGATAGGACTGCTCCCTTTTGGACTGGCAAAACTCTTTTCCCTCTTTCTCTACGCTTCTCACAGACACTTGAAAGCTGCAAAAATAGCTCTCTATTCACTGGTCACTTCTGTCACATCCTCTCTGATACTGATGCACCCTATGGGAGCTTCCGGACTGGCACTGGCGGGAAGTATCGGCGGATGGGTACTGTTTGTCTTTACCGTACGAGAAGTAGGATCAGATAGATTTTGGGAGATGGTCAAATCGAAGAGATCGCTCTATTTTCTACTGGGAATGACGGGATTTTCATTTCTGCTCTATTGGGTCAATGGTTTGCTGTTGGGGTATATACGGTAGGGTGTTGTGCCCTCACAACACCATTGGTATGATAATCTCAGATACATATCAATATCGTTTTTTGTTTGTTGGATTATTTGGTGTTGTGAGGGCACAACACCCTACGCATTTTCTTATTTCGTAAGATGCTCCAATAAAAACGCATTTAACTCCCCGTAGTGTTCCAACGACTCCGGTGCATTTGGTATGACGATATACTCCCGATGTGACAACCCCTCATAAACATTCAGGTCAGCATCCACACCGGCGGCACGCAATTTACGATGGGTTCGAATCGTATCACTCAGCAGGAGGTCACGCGTTCCGCTGATGAGATAGCTTGGGGGGAAGTCTTCAAAATCTCCATAAATGGGTGAAACATAGGGGTGCTTATGGTCATAGTCACTCGCATATAATGAAAAAGCTTTATGGGGCACGCCGTCCCAGGAAGCGAGAAGGCGGTCAGCACCTTCATTGATATAACGGCTATCGCCTATTTTGTCCACCTCTACGGCTGGAGTACCGAGGTAAAGAGCGCCTGGCAGAGAGAGTTTGAGCTCTTTGAAACGATGAATTGAGGCAATCGTAAGACCACCGCCGGATGAGCTGCCTCCCAGTGCCATAGACGATGCAGACCTGCTCTTGAGTAAGTGCTTCCAGACAGTGACAACATCATCAATCGCTGCCGGGGCAGGATGCTCCGGCGGCATACGGAAGTCAACAGATATCACCGGCATTCTGGTCCGAGCTGCGACCAACACTGCTTCACCTATACCTGCCTCTCCGCCGAGCAGAACATACGCTCCTCCATGGAGGTAGACAAATAGATGATCTTTATGTTTCGGATCTATCTCAGCCGGTGTCAAACGATAAACATTCACCCCATTGATCGCCCCTTGCCTGACGGAAACTTTAAGTTCTTTTGCAAGGGCTTGTGCCCCGACTGCGGCTTTAGTATTGATCTTGGCAGCCCAGGCCTTCCACTCCTCTTTGGTTTGAGGAGTGCTCTTCTTGGCCGGTTTTGCATTGGGCGATGGCGCATTCAGAACTGCTTCCTGTATCACACTGCTTGCACCGACGGGGACAGGCAGAGTATGAGAAGCAATTTGCCTCTCTCCTTTTTGAACTTCACTTGCTATTGAAATGGAAGTCATAACAGTGAAGGCAAAAACGAGAGATAATGTTTTCGATAATCGTCTATTCATAGGCTTTCTTCTTTCTTTTAGTCTACTTGCTTATCTCATTGAGATGTTTGGCAAACACTTCCGGTTTAATAAACCCCGTGAGAGTCTTTTCGGCCAAATAGGCATTGCTCTTGTCAAAAAAGATAATATTGGGTGTCCCAAAGAGTTCATATTTTTTCAGGATTGCTTTGTCATCATCACTATTGTCTGTCAAATCGATTTTGATGAAAGTAAAGTTTTTTAACTCTTTCTGCACCAATGGATGAGGGAATGTAATCTCTTCTAGCTCTGTGCAGGCCGTACAGGAGTCTTTGCCGAAGTCCACTACTACCGGTTTGTCGGATGCGGCTACTTCCTTCATCAGCCGCTCTACACTATATCCTCTATCACTTTTTGTAACCGTCTCGAGGATTTCATTCATCACAACCTTATTCCCCTGGGTAAAACTCTCAAATGGCCTTAACACAGAAGTAGCACCGCTGATACTGCCGATAAAAAGTACCACCCCATAGACAAGGAACATTATAGCAAAAAGCTTGCTGAGATAGCCGCCTATCGTTGCAGGGTTTTTACCGTCAAAAAGCCCCAGATAGAGTGCCGTTCCGATCGCGAGCATCGCCCAGAGGATGATTGTGATGGCATCAGGCAGGATGCGGGCAAGCATAAAGATCGCCAATCCCAGCATTGTAATTCCAAAAACTTGCGAAATTTTGCTCATCCATCCGCCCGGCTTTGGCATAAATTTACCTGCACCGACACCTACCAGCAGCAGAGGCATCCCCATCCCCATACTCATCACAAAGAGTGCCATACCGCCCAAAAGAGCATCGCCGGTATGAGAGATAAACAGTATCGCCCCGCCCAGAGGCGGTGCCACACAGGGACCGACGATCAAGGCAGAGAGCAGCCCCATAATGGCAGTGCCGAGGATACCTTTGCTCTGAGCGTTGTCGCTGACTCTGGTCAACTTACCCTGAATAGATTGCGGCAACCCTATCTCATAGTACCCAAAAAGCGAAAATGCCAATGCGACAAACATCGCCGCAAAAACGGTCAAGACCCAGGGGTTTTGCATCGCTGTCTGTATATCTGCACCCAGCAACCCTGCGATTAGGCCCACAATGGTATAAGTGACAGCCATAGAGAGGACATAAACCAATGAGGTAAAAAACGCCTGGCCAGTACTGCTCTTGCCATCACTAGACTGCGAAACAATGATAGATGAGAGGATCGGTATCATAGGAAAGATACATGGAGTCAACGACAGGAGCAAGCCAAAAATAAAGAAGAGGAAAATAACAAAAAATGAACTTTCTCTACTAAGCACATCAGCAATTTTGGCACTGTTGCCCTCCTCCGTCAATGCACTGATCTTATCAAAGACATCACTCTCTTCGCTCTCTTGCACGCTCTTCTCTTTGTCAGGAACCTTGGTATCAATAGTCTTTGCCGATACAGCGGTCTCTGATCCTTTAAAGTCAAAACTTTTCTTTTGAGGCTGATAGCAGATGCCCGTATCCGAACACCCTTCGAGTTCCACAGTGAACGTATAATCCCCCTGCACTTTGGATTCAATAGTATCAACAGGTATCCTGATGACCAATTCACCCTCATGTACCAAATCACCGTCTACATCATGCGGCACCGGCTTTTCAATCTCTTTGAGTTCAAAACTTTGAGGTTTTGTCACTCTGAAATGAAGTGCATCATCATAGATATGAATTTTATCTCCCAACTTGATTGTTGTTTCGATCATCCCATCTTTTTTGACTGAAGAGACTTTGAATGCCTCTTCTGGTTTCAGAAAAGTCTGCTTCTTAATCCCTGTATCAAATCCGGCACTGAAAAGAAAAGTAGTCATGAAAAGTATGATTTTAACCATATTGAACATTGTTGTTGATCCTTAATCGTAATTTACAAAGAATTATAATAAAGTTGCGTGTATACTCTGTGCAATTTCGATACTATAGCGCAGATTTGTAAATGTATTGTTAATATTACCCACACAAAGGCAGTAAAAGTATGTCAAATCATCTCAAACATGAACACTCCCCCTATCTTCAGCAGCATGCCGGCAACCCCGTCGACTGGTACCCCTGGAGTGATAAAGCGTTTCAAAAAGCAAAGAGAGAGAATAAGCCGATCTTTCTCTCCATAGGATACAGCAGCTGCCACTGGTGTCATGTCATGGAGCGGGAGTCATTCGAAAATGAAGAGATTGCCAAAATACTCAATGATAATTTTGTCTGCATCAAAGTAGACAGGGAAGAGCGGCCCGATATCGACAAGCATTTTCAGGATGTCTATCAACTGATGAACGGCCGCCCCGGAGGCTGGCCCACCTCTCTCTTCCTCACTGATACGCTTAAGCCCTTTTATGCGGCGACCTATATACCGCCAAAACCTCAATATGGGATGATGGCATTTGATCAACTTCTCGAAACAATCTATACCAAATACCAAAATGATAAAAAAACACTCACTGAAAAAGCCGATGAGATTCTGCGTTTTCTCAACCCGAAAGAGAAGAAGATCCAAGCCACCAAACTCGATCTCTCCATTATCAAACGATTTGAAGAGCAAACAGAGCAGCTTTTCGATAACACTGACGGCGGATTCAATACAGCGCCCAAATTTCCTCAGGCATCTATGCTCGACCTTCTGCTTGATACCTACCTGCTGACCGGCAGCAAAAAGAGACTCAACATGGCTCTCAAAACACTTACATCAATGACACGAGGGGGCTTTTATGACCGGGTTGACGGTGGATTTTGCCGCTACAGCACGGACAATGCCTGGCTGATACCGCATTTTGAGAAGATGACTTATGACAATGCTCTGCTAAGCGACCTCTTTCTAAAAGCTTACACGATCACCCAAAATGACTTCTATAAACATATCGCTTTTGAAACGATCGATTTTATGCTGGAGAAAATGAGCGAAGATCACCTTTTCTACTCCGCAAGCGATGCTGACACACAGGGAGAAGAGGGAAAGTATTTTGTCTATAGTTATGCAAAAGCCCTCAAGTCCTTTGAGAAAGCCAATATCCCCAAAAGTGAGCACACTCAACTTGCAGCAGCACTCAATATCACCGCAGAGGGAAATTTCGAAGGCAAAAACATTGTGCGCATCGAAGACCCATTCCATACGGATATCCCCTACTACAAAGAGGCTATTGCGGCATTGAAAAAACGAAGAGAGAAGCGTACCTATCCCTTCATAGACAAAAAAGTACAGGTTTCCTGGAATGCCATGATGATCAAGTCTCTCTTTCGCGCCGGACGCACAGACAGCAAGTATCTCAATCTTGCAACACAGTCCCTGGGTGCCCTGACGGAAACTATGTACCTGGACGGCGAACTCTATCACAGCACACTGATCGGAAAAACACCAAAGATCAAAGCATTTCTGGAAGACTATGCCTATCTCTGTGATGCACTCATAGAAGCCTATGAAAGCACGCTTGATGAGATATATCTGGTTATGTCAGTCAAGCTTGCAAATGCGGCAATTGAAAAGTATTATAAGCAGGGCAAATGGAAATTTTCACGCGGCGAATTTGAAACCAATGCCGATATCTACGACAGCTCCTACCCATCCTCTATGGCGACGATGCTCTCGGTACTGCTCAGCATCTCTTCACTGGTAGATCCTGTCTACAGGAAATTTGTCTTCAAGACACTGGAAATACACTCCTACGATGTAATGCGTCAACCCATCTCTACGCCCAGAATGAGTAAAATTATCATTCGTTATCTCAAAGATGATATCATCATTAAAGCCAAAGAGAAGGCACTCAAAAATCATATCACTGATTTGGACAGTATCACTTATCCTTTCACACTCATTAAGGTCGATAACAGTGATGGATTTATGCTCTGCAGCCCCAACAGCTGTTTCGGGCACGAGGCAGACTGGAAAGGCACTATTGAGGTGATCAAGAGAAGATAATACCAAATCAAAAGAAGGGAGGGAGACTCCCTACAGAATATACCTTGTCGTATCCTCATCCTCCACTACTTTCCCAAGCTTCTCTTTTACCATCTCTTTGGTAACAGTATAATTTTCTCCCTGATGCTCATCTGCTTCAAAGCTGATCTCTTCGAGGATTTTCTCCATCACGGTATGCAGCCTTCTGGCACCGATATCCTCTGCTTTATCATTGGCTAGTGAAGAGAAGTGTGCGACAGATCGCAACGACTCTTCATCAAAGATCAGCTCCAGCTCTTCTACTTTCATCAAAGCTTGATACTGCTTGATAAGAGAATTTTTGGGCTCTGTAAGAATGCGGTAGAGTACCTCTTCTGTCAGGGAGTCCAACTCCACTCTCAGAGGAAAACGCCCTTGAAGTTCAGGGATCAGATCGCTGGGCTTGGTGAGATGAAAGGCACCTGCCGCGATGAAGAGAATATGATCCGTATTGATCATACCCAGCTTAGTGTGAACTGTACTTCCCTCCACGATCGGGAGAAGGTCGCGCTGGACACCCTCTTTGCTCGGATCTTGTCTGCCCTGACTTCCTGATGCTACTGCAATTTTGTCGATCTCATCAAGAAAGACAATACCACCCTTCTCTACCTTCTCGATAGCCAACTCTTTGACTTGCTCATCATCGAGAAGTTCAGCACTTGCCTCTGCGGCAAGGATCTTTTTCGCCTCTTTGACAGTGACCTCTTTCTCTTTGCCTTTTTTATTGATACCGCCCAATACCTTGGAGATCGACTCCTGGACATTGATCATCTGAGGCGGCAAACCGCTCTCTTCCATATCGAGACCCGGCAGAGGCATCTCTACTTTGATCTTCAGGTGATCTAGTTCACCTCTCTCAAATTTCGCCTGCATCCTGCCAAAAGAGGCTTCATACTCCGCTTTTTTCTGCTCCCCTGCTGCAGCAGGCAATGGCGGAAGGAGCTTTTCGATAATCTTGTTTTCGATATAGGCTTCAATCTTCTCTGCATTCTTATCATTCTCGCTCTCGCGAACGAGCTTGAGAGAAACTGCCGCAAGATCCCGGATCATTGACTCGACATCGCGCCCTACAAAACCTACTTCCGTATATTTGCTTGCTTCAATTTTAATAAAAGGCACTTCCATCATCTTCGCCAATCTTCTGGCGATCTCTGTTTTGCCCACGCCGGTACTCCCGATCATCAGAATATTTTTGGGGATGACATCATTTTGTATCTCGGCAGGAAGCTGCATTCTTCTATAGCGGTTACGCAGAGCGACAGAGATCGTCCTCTTCGCATCATCCTGACCGATCACATACTGATCCAGGTACGCTACTATCTCTTTGGGTGTTAAATTTTCCACAAACTTCCTTTAAGCTAATTCTAAAATTTTAATATTGCTATTGGTATAGATACAGAGGTCTCCTGCGATCAGCAGTGACTCTTTGACCAACTCTTCAGCAGGAAGATCTCCATGCTTTTCCAGTGCTCTTGCAGCTGAGATCGCATAGTTTCCGCCGCTTCCGATCGCTGCTATCATCCCATCCTGAGGCTCTACTACATCACCTGTCCCGCTGAGTATAAAAATATGCTCTTTGTTGAGGACGATCATCATTGCTTCGAGTTGACGCAGCTGCTTGTCCTTTCGCCATATTTTGGAGAATTCGATCACAGAACGGAAAAGATCTCCTTTTTTTTCATTAAGAATCCCTTCAAACATTTCGAATAGATTGAAAGCGTCCGCCGTACTGCCGGCAAAGCCCCCGAGTATCTCGCCATGATGGAGCGTGCGAATCTTCGTTGCATTGCTCTTGAGTACGGTATCACCGAAAGTGACTTGTCCATCTCCGCCTATGACGGCCTTATTTTCGCTTTTGTAGGCAAGTATAGTAGTTGCGTGGAACATGACTAAACCCCGTCAATCTGCACTTTGAGTGTCGCGTGAATCCCATGTCCGAGCTTGGCATCAACTTCGTGAAGTCCTGTCGATTTGATCGCTTTTTTAAGCACGATATGCTTCTTATCCAAGTCGATATCCATCTGCTCTTTGATCGCCTTGGAGATATCGGCATTACCCACAGAACCTTTGATGCCTACCGGAGCGACCGGTTTTTCGATTTTGATGACTGTCTCTTCAAATCTTTTTTTCTCTGCGGTAAGTCGCTCAAGATCATCTTTGAGTTGCTGCGCTTCACGCTCCTGCTCCGCTTTCCAGTTCGATACGACATCCGGTGTTGCCAACTTTGCGAACCCTTTTGCTATTAGAAAATTCTGCCCATAGCCATCTTTGACCTCTTTGATTTCACCACTCTTGCCAAGTGTTTTCAGATCTTTAATTAATAATACTTTCATTCTTTTATCCTTTATAAATATAATGTTTTGCAATTTTACCCAATTTTTTGAAAAAAAGTATGATACAATCCACAAAAAATAATAAGGTGTCAGAAAATATTATGTTTCAAACATTCAAAACAGATAATTTAGAGTCATTCCCCGATAGACTGGATCAGCTGCTCAACCAACAACGAAAAATCATTCAGGCAATCACAGACAATGATTCAACGCAATACAGTGATATCCTCAAACCGATGCAGGACCTCGATGAAGAGCTAAACCTCTTCTTTACTCCGCTAGCCCATCTCAATGCCGTGGGCAATTCAGAAGAGACACAGAAAGCCTATGAAGCTTCACTCCCTCTCCTCTCCAAATTCAGCAGTGAAATGGCACAAAACTCTGCACTCTTTGCCAAAATAGAGCAGATCCAGACAGATGATACGGAAGCTTCCACTGTCGTAGAGCATGAGATTCGCGACTTTATCCTCTCTGGAGCCAAACTTCCGAAAACAGAGAAAAAACGACTCGAAGAGATTTCGCTCAGATTGAGTGAACTCAGCAACCGTTTTTCACAAAATCTCCTGGATGCGACCAATGATTATGAGCTCATCATCGAGAAGGAAGAGGATGTTACAGGTATTCCCGAGAGTGACCTTGCCAATTCCTCAATAGAGAGAGAGGGGAAGAGAGTCTATCAGTTTACCCTGCAAATTCCCAGCTACCTCGCATATATGACCTATGGTCCGAACAGAGCGTACAGAGAAGCACTCTACAAAGCTTACAGTACGCGTGCGCCGGAAAATGCCGCAGTGATCGATGATATACTCAAACTCAAAAATGAAAAGGTCAAACTCCTCGGTTTTGACAACTATGCCGAATATGCACTCGAAACACGGGATGCCGGCAGCGAAAAAGAGGTGATAGATTTTCTCGAAACACTTGCAGATCTCTCTCTGGATCAGGGAAAAGAGGAGCTTGAGGAGCTGTGTGTTTTTGCCCAAAAACTTGATGGGCTGGAAACGCTGCAGAGTTATGATGTAGGTTACTATAGTGAAAAACTCAAAAAAGAAAAGTTTGATTTTGACGATACTATGACCAAGCCCTACTTCCTCCAGGAGAAAGTACTTATCGGTATGCTGGAGATCGTTTCAGAGCTCTTTTCGGTACGCTTTGCTCCGGTCGATGCACCCGTCTGGAATGACAAAGTCAAAGTCTATGATATCTATGATCTCCAGGAGAAGAGCGAACTGCTCAGCGGACGCATCTACTTTGACCTGGAAGCGAGGGAGGAGAAGCGAGGCGGTGCCTGGATGAATGACTGGGAGACGCATTTCATTGATGGTGACGGCAATAGGCATGCCGCTACTGCTTTTGTCGTCTGTAACTTCTCTCCTTCATCCAAAAAGCACCCCAGCCTCTTGCGCCACGATGATGTTGTAACACTCTTCCACGAAATGGGACATGCCATCCATCACCTATTTGGCAAATCCAAAGAGCGTTCTGCTTCAGGTATCAATGGTGTCGCCTGGGATGTCGTCGAATTTCCTTCTCAGTTTCTGGAAAATTTTGCCTATGAAAAAGCCATACTGAAACGGTTTGGTTTTCACTACAAAACAGGCGAAGCGATCCCTGATCTGCTTCTTGAAAAGATCAAAGAGACCAAAAACTTCCAAGCTGCCCTGGGGATGCTCAGACAGATAGAGTTTGCTCTTTTTGATTTCAGACTCCATCAGGAGCTCTACCAGGGTGACGAAGTACAGCAGCTGCTTGATAGCGTCAGAGAAAAAACTTCTGTGATGGTGCCGCCTGACTACAACAAGTTTCAACATGGATTCGCTCATATTTTCGGCGGGGGATATGCCGCAGGCTACTACAGCTACAAGTGGGCTGAAGTCCTCAGTGCAGATGCTTTTTTTGCCTGCCTGGACGACAAAGACGGATTCCATACAGAGATGGCAAAAGGATACAAAACACATATTCTCAGCCGTGGAGGCTCCGAAGAGATGAGCACTCTATATGAGGAGTGGCTGGGCCGCAAAGCAGACTTAAAAAGCCTGATCAAACTCTATGAGATTGAGGGCTAAGGAGAAGCTATGAACCAACTCAGGGAATACCGCTCTATCATTCTCATTATTTTTGCTATTTTTGCTATTTTGCTGCTTGGTGCCTACTCTAGCCAGACTTTCACAGAGCAGAAGAGCTTTCTGGAGCTTTTTGTGCTGCTGGGTGCACTTCTTTTTGTTTTTAGTCTGCTTGTAGTTTTTGCCATCATAGGCTTCAGCTCTTTTGCACTCTACCTCTCTATTTTTCTTGCGGCGGTGATTGCCATGTATGGGATAGAGGGTGCTATTTTGGTCGTTTCGATGACTTATCTACTCTGGGGACTGGTCTTTTCGATCGAAGTGCTGCTGGTGGACAATGATGTCAGGAGCGCGACAGAGTGGTTCAAGTCTCGATATACTTTTGAAAGCTTCAAGAGAGAATATTATGCTTTTTACCCGATGATACTGATACTCTATATTCTCATCGAACTCTTTCCAAGCTTCCTGCATCGCGAAGAGCTCAAACGCTTTTCACCTTCACAGGTTCTACAAAAGATGCGGGAGATACTCCAGTAGGTTTAGCACTGTCAAACGATATAGAGAAGCCGTGCAATATATAGAAAA
>JAYEOH010000084.1:0-3315 GCA_034722775.1 Campylobacterota bacterium
TCAATTTTTGGGCAGAAGAGAGTAGTTTCATTATCCTTTTTCTTTTGGGGCGAAAAGAAGTTTCCAATCACTTATCTTCCTCATAGTAGCCATAGCCATAGCCATAGCCATAGCCATAGCCATAGCCGCTTTGCTTCATATCCACCGCATTGAGTACGATGCCAAATCCGCGAATATGGTCACCTTTTGAAAGTCTCTCGATAAACGATAGAGAATCTTTTTTGGATTCGCCGGCACGCAAGACATAAATAGTCGCATCTGAGAGGCGAAGCAGCGTCTGTGCATCAGTTACCAGGCCGACCGGAGGTGTGTCCAGTATGATAACCTCGTAGACCTTTCTGAGCATACCTATGACCTCTTCCATGCGTTGACTCTGGATCAGCTCGCTGGGGTTGGGCGGCACGGGTCCCGAAGAGATGATATCCAGGTTTTCATATGTAGTGTGCTGTATCACTTCGGGGAGTGTACTGTGGCTGGAGAGTATGGTGCTCATACCGACTTTGTTTACGAGACCAAATCTTTGATGAAGGGTAGGTTTGCGCATATCAAGATTCAAAATAATGGTTTTTTTCTTTGTCAGACTGATGATCCCCCCCAGATTGGCACAGATGGTTGTCTTCCCTTCTCCTCCCACTGTTGATGTGACAGAAATTACTTGTGCACCGCTGCTGGGAGCCATAAACTGCAGATTGGTTCGTATATTACGAAAAGCTTCTGCTGCTGCGGACTTGGGTGACTGCAAGACTTTAAGACCATCGCCCTCTTTGCCAAAGTCAGGGATAATCCCGAGTTGTGCTACATCGGTTCCCCGCTTTATATCATCATCGCTCTTGATCGTATCATCGAGGAAATCTCTGAGAAATGCCAGAGCGATTCCCAGGATCAACCCCAGGATCAATCCGATCAATATGATCAGTTTTCGTTTGGGTTTGACTGGAAATTCAGGATAGAGTGCTGCATCGAGCACCCTGTTTTTGCTTACCGTTGAAGCTTTGGCGATCGCCGTTCCTGCCTGCTTTTCGAGTAGGTAGGAGTAGATTTTCTCATTGACGACAAATTTACGTTGGAGTCCTCCATAGATCCTCTCATTTTCAGGCAGTTTTGCCATGAGTTTTTTCTGCTCATCAATAGATGCCTTGAGTAGTTTATGGCGCTCGTCAAAATTCTTTTTGATGTTTCCTATCATATCGATGATGATCTTTTGCATCTGTTTGATCTGCCGTCTGAGCTTGATCACCTCAGGATACTGTTCTGTATAGTCGGCTCGAAGGATTTTCACCTTCATTACGGCTTGTTGCAAATCGGTAATCACATTCGTCAGTGCCAATGTTCCTGCACCGCTCTGCCCCTCACCGGCCAAACCGCTCACGGAGAGTGTTTCAAGATTTTTGCCGATTTTGACCTGTGCATAGAGGTTGTTGAGCAGGCCCACTTCGATGTCGATCATCGCAAGTCTCTTTTCTGCATCACCGAGCATACTCATTACACTTTGTGCTTTGGTATCAAGACTAACAGTTTTGGTATCTTGTTTGAATTTTTCGAGTTTCACGGCCGAGTTTCTAAGGTTGTCATTGATCTGCTGGAGCTGAGCATCAACAAAAGAGAGGGTCTTGGAAGCTTCTCTGGTCTTCTTGTAGATACTTTGCGCGATATATGCTTCAGCCAAGGCATTGACATACTCTTGGGCTCGCAAGGGGACATTGTCGCTATAGCTAATGGACATGATGCTGGAGTACTTCCCTGCCATTGAGGCGTTTACGCCTCCCTGTCCTGCCCCCAGTATTGATTCTTCATCAAAGACAACAAAACGATAGTGGTTATTTTCCAGACTCTTTCCCTCCCTGAGAGTGAGTTTGAAGGCATAGTGTTCGCTTTTTGCCTCTTCGCCATACACGAAGACTTTATTCTCCTCCCACTCCTCTTTGGTCTCTTCGTTAACACCTTTAACATTGATTCGGTACTGCCTCTCATCATAGGGGGAGAGTTCAAAAGAGAGGTTGTACCCTTCGGTCATATTGACATCAAAAGGTGAGGATTTGTAGAGTTCAACTTCTCTGAGCCTAATAGTTGTGTAATAGCGATGTGCGAAGTCTACATTTTGCTGTGCCTGGGTAGCGAGAAAACGGGATTTGACGATCTCCAGTTCAGTGTCAGGTGTTACTTGGCCCGGGGAGACTGCCATAGAGAGGATATCCTGATTTCCATAGCCGCCATATCGGTTTTCCATCCCTACCTCTACAGTGGTATTGGCGGTATAGATATTGGGCTTAAAATAGGCAAAAACTGTTGCGAAGAGTGTTGCGATGATGGTGATGAGAATGATGGAGCTTTTGTAGCGAGAGAGAGTTCTGAAAATCTCTTTGAGGTCAATTTCGTCTTCATCGACTTCATGTTGTCTGGTGTTCAATTTTTTTCCTTATGGTTTGAGCAATTATATAATGATGTATATTTTTAGAAAAATATTGGGAAGCATTCCAAGACTTTGGTAAAAATATGCTGCAGAGAGAAGATCTCCGCATCTTTGGAGTTCTTAGAATCTGTAAGCAACACCGACTGTTAATGCATCTACACTGGTTTGCAGATCCCCATTCCAGTAGACACCATCCATATCTTTGGCAAGGCTTGTGTAGTCTGCGTAGATTTCGATATTATAGTCTATCGCATTCTTGAGAGAATAGCTAATACCAAGACCCCACTGAAAACTATTGTCATCTACATGGACTGGACGAATAGGGTGGATTCCATCGACTGTTACACCGCCAAACCCAAGCAGTGCATAGATAGTAAAATCTTCACTCACCGGATACTGTGGTTTGACAAAAAGGCTCCATCCGCTCATCTCAACAATATCTTCATTGCTGATATCAGTTGTATAGCGAGCCTCGACAGCAACAAATTGGTTGAAGTCATATCCTGCATTTAAAGTGAGATTTCCCAATCTATCCTGACCATCTTTTTCACTGAAAAAACTCAAGTCTGCATTTGAGCCGCGTGTACTTGTCGCAGCAAGAGCAATACCGCCATAAAATGGATTTTCTACCTCTCCCCAACTCATAGGTGATACGACATCGCCCTCTGCAAAACTGATGCTGCTCAATGCGATGATCGATACAAGTGACAATGTAAACTTCTTCATATTAACTCCTTGATTCATTATTTAACTAAGATTATATCGAAAATCCATTTAAGTGTATATTATGCCAATATTTTCAAATCACCATCTTGACATCATCATGATCCTGAAAGCTTTTGAAGATACGGTCCCGCTCTTCTTCGCTCTCGACTACACAGCTGGTATTGTAGCTGTGAAACTTT
>JAYEOH010000085.1:0-3256 GCA_034722775.1 Campylobacterota bacterium
AAACGATATCTAGTGTGAACCCTGAAGTGCTTAAAAGTAAGATTAAGGAAGTAGAGGCAGGAAGTCTCGATGATGAAGCTAAGAAAAAACTTATAGACCTTTACAATCTGGCATTGGGAAATAACGAGAAAGCAAAATCCTATGCTGAAAATGCAGAATTCTTTGCACAAGCCCGAAAAACTGCACCCGCAGTTATGAAGAACTTGCGTAATACCCTCAAAGAGAGAGAAAAGATTTCGTCTGAAGGCATCTTGAAAGCTTTGGAGAAGACGACACTACCGGAACTCGCACAGCAACAAGAACAAGAAAAGGCTGACCTGTCTGCTGTCGAAGCAAAGCTGTCTGATATCAACAAACGACTCGTGATTCAGGATACAAGGCCCACTATAGCCAGAGACCGATTGATTGAGCTGAAGAGACGACTCGATACCACCATTACTATGCCTAGGTTAGCAGCAATGAAAGGAAAATCGGCTTTGTTGACACAGGCAGAAAGTTGGGTGCATGAGACGCAGACATTTGCACTCAGTTCTGAAATCAAAATGCTGGATAAGGAACTCTTGAGTCATCAGGGACGAATGCAGATACTTAAGTTAAAACGAGATGTCGCAGAAAGTAAAGTCAAAAATGTTTCGACGCGTATACGACTAATGGACGACCTGCTGAACAAACGCCGGCTTGAAGAAGTCAAACTGGTACAGCAGCAAGTTGAGTCTACAGAAGAAGAGTCTAAGGGCAAACATCCTTTGCTGCATAAACTGGCTGAAAAGAATGTTGCATTGGGTGAGGGGCTCAAGACGAGTACCCTTGATCTTGAGGATGTTTCTGCCCAAGAGAGTCAGACTAGTGCAAGTACCAAGCGTATTAGAGATGAACTAAACAGCATCAATCATAGAGTTAAGATTGCCGGAATAAACCAGACACTTGGTGCAGTCTTGCATAAGCAGAGGGGTGCACTGCCTCAGATCTCTGTTGTGGAAAGTGAGATCAACCAATTAAAACAACGTATTGCCGACTCCGGATTGCGGCAGATACAGTATGAAGAGGAGTTTAGGCATCTACGTGAGATGGATACTTATTTGACAGAGTTCATGCATGACATACCTCAAAATGAGGCTGATACGATCCGTGCAGAGCTTAAAGATCTTGCCCTGAGCCGTCAAGCACTTTTAAATCAGGGTATTGAACTTGAATCCTCTTATTCAAGTGAATTGGGAGAATTAAATATTGCCCTGCGGAAGCTTATCGATGCGGTGAAAGCGTACGATAGTTTCCTGGACAAACATCTTTTGTGGATTCGCAGTACCAAACCGATAAGTCTTACGCTGTTTAAAAAACTGCCTGGAGAATTCGAACTGCTCTTGTCTCCATCCAATTGGATGGATGTCGGCAAGATCCTGATAGAGCAGTTTAAATCCACATTTCCAGTGACTGTTTTGATCTTTGTACTTGTTGTTCTTATGTTCATGCGAAGGTATTTTTTGCGTGCGGTAGTGGCCACAAACGAAAAAATAAGGAGTATCCGAACAGACCATTTTGGGTATACCGTTCAGGCACTGGTATGGACGGCATTAGCCTCACTGCCTTTGCCGCTTTTATTTATGACAGCAGGCTGGCAGTTATCCTTGGCTTCTGCGCCCACTGAGTTTTCCAATGCAGTGTCATTTACTTTACTGCGCATTTGGCCCGATTTTTTTTATCTGCTGTTCTTCACTGATCTGGCAATGCCTGAGGGGATCCTTGTGAAACATTTTCGCTGGTCTGCCAAGATTACTTCTAAGTTACATCAGGAATTAAAATTATTGTTGCTGTTACTCCTGCCGTCATTATTCATCACTATTTTTAGTTTTAATCTGGATGGTGTCGGTACTGCTGGTGCATTCACTATGCTTGGTATGTTATTTGTCATCGGTGCCATGGGACTTTTTCTCTTCCGCACGTTCACACCTTCTGGTGGAGTACTCTCAAGCTATTTTAAAAAAAATGCCACTCACCTTATGGTGCGTCTTCGATTTGTTTGGCAGGCGTTTGTGGTTGTGCTGCTTATCAGTATAGTAGTGTTACTGCTTTTTGGCTACCTCTATACAGGCAGCACGTTAATGGATAACCTGTTCACTATGATCTGGTTAATATACCCTCTGGTACTCATGCGGGAACTGCTGGCACGTTGGCTGCTGTTAATGAACCGTAGGCTGGAAGTTCAGGCCATTATGGCACGTCGAGAAGAGGCGAGGACGGCGAAAGAAGCGATGGAAAAAACAGGAGAAAGCAATTCAGGTAAAAGTGACCATATCTTAGAGATCGATGAACGGGAAGTTGATCTCGTGGATCTGGGTACAAAAAGCCAGATGCTGCTCCATACCATACTTTTCTCAAGTGGAGTCATAGGTCTATGGTTCATTTGGTCACCCATATTCCCTGCCTTTTTGGGCATACTGCATGACATTTCGCTTTGGAGTAGTACAAAGGTAGTTGATGGAATACAAACAATGGTACCGGTAACACTGGGAGATCTGATCCTTGCCGTCATAGTGATCATTGTCACGATTATTACATCACGAGGATTACCGGCTTTGCTGGAGTTTGTATTGTTGCAGAGCAAAGATACTACCATAGGCGGACGCTATACCGCAACGACGCTATTTCGTTATGTGATCGTTGCTATTGGAGCTCTTCTGTTTTTCAGTATTATAGGTGCCAGTTGGTCACAGATCCAATGGCTTGCTGCTGCTCTTAGTGTGGGTATCGGGTTTGGACTACAGGAGATCGTAGCCAACTTCATCAGCGGTTTGATCATCTTATTTGAAAGACCTATTCGTGTGGGTGACACCGTGACCGTAGGTACCACTACAGGTGTAGTAACCCGTATCCAGATCCGTGCCACCACTATTACCAACCGGGACCGACAGGAACTGCTGGTCCCCAACAAGGCGTTCATCACTCAGGAACTACTCAACTGGACACTGTCGGACCAGGTGAGCAGAATTACAATTCCTGTGGGTGTTGCCTATGGGAGTGATGTACCCAAAGCGATGGAACTTTTGATGGAGGCTGCCCATGAACATGATGATGTGATTGAGTCACCCGAAGCATCTGTGACCTTCACGAGTTTTGATGATAATTCACTTAAGCTTACTCTGAGGGCTTTTATTTCTTCGGTAGATAACCGTATAGGTGTCATTACAGACCTGCATCAAGCTATTAATAGCAAGTTCAATGAATCAGGTATTTCTATTGCCTTTCCTCAGCGTGATGT
>JAYEOH010000086.1:0-1451 GCA_034722775.1 Campylobacterota bacterium
TCTTTTTTGGTTTTTTCATTCCACTCTGTGTAATCTTCTTCCTGCTCACCACTCATTTCATTGGTTTTTTGATTGCAGGTATTCGCCTCTTTGAGAGTATCTGCATCAGAGAAACACTCTTTGGCGAAAAGCATCATCTTCTCTTCGGCTAAAAACTTCTGCTTCATGAGTGGTAACATCGATGCCATCATCGCATCTTCCATCTTTTTCTCCTGTGCTTCTGTCGGTCTCTCGCCCTTTTTGACACCGGCACTCTGCATCGCTGCTGCCATAGATGCTCCCAGTGCTGCCATATCTTCGCCTGCCTGTGCCGCCTGGACTTCTGATTTCTTATCCATGCTTTCAAGTTTGCTTTTGTCCAATTTGTTCCCCTGCATATCATAGATAGGAAAATCAGGCAGTTCAAAGTCATCATTCGAGAGTGAAATATCGAACTCTGCCTTCGTGGCAACCTCTACATTTTTGATACCCATCACATTGGATTCTATTTTGAGCGGTATCCCTTTGTACATGCACTGTTTCACGCTGCCCATAATCTCCCATATATCACAGGTATAGCCCAGAACTTTATCGGTTCCTACTTTTTTGCCGCCCATTTTTTCCATCATCGCTTCACCGGTCTGCATCACATCTTTTCCGCCCATAGCACTCATCATGGCAAAACCGGGGTTTTGCATACGCATAATTCGCTTAGCTTTGAGATCAACCGTATAGATCATCGCTCCATTCATATAGGTTAATTTATGGCTTTTATCCACCTTTGCATTACCGCCGATAACAGTCTTTTGGACTTGATTTTCCTCGTTGAGTTCTCTTGCTCCGTAGGTATCAAAAAGTACTCTTTTTTTACCGGCCGTCTTGGTTGTAACACCCATAATATTGCCTGAACCGGTGATCTTATAATCGATCTTTCCGCTCTCTACACCATACTTTTTGTATTGATCCGCACCTGCAAATAATACTGCACTGCCAAGCACCATCACCATTGATATTTTTAAAACTTTCATCTATTTCCTTTGATTTTATTTCGTATACATATCGAGATCTTTGCTCATCTCGTCAAACTCTTTGTCAGCTTCTGCATTTTTCTCCGCTTTTTTCTCTGAACTTTCTGCCTGACCTCCACTCTGCATCATGCCGCCGAGTGCGCCCAGCATCGCTCCGAGGTTCTTGATCTGATCGGCATCCTCTTTGCTGATGCCTTTGATCTCTATCTGCTTATTTCCTATGGTGATCTTTTCACTCGTTTTTTCTTCTTTTTTTGACACTTCGGAAATAGGTTTTGCTACCGCCTCTACTGCAGGAGTATCCTGACTGTCTGCCTTGATCTCCTCTTCGTGGTTTAGGTTGGTCAAGTCGACTATCAGCTTGTTTGGCTTGCCTGCCCCGACACTGAATTTAACTTCTCCTTTGCCGCTGTCGATTTTGGCTTCGACCGTATAGTCACCATC
>JAYEOH010000086.1:1551-3217 GCA_034722775.1 Campylobacterota bacterium
CGGATAAATATAGACATAGGATCGAACCCATTTGCCGCCCTCTTTTTCCGAAACTGATATCCCTACATTGCCTGTTTGCCCCATTACGGCATGCACCTTAGTCACTTCACCCTCTTTGACTTCAAATGGCGTCTGCTTTTTAAATTCATTGTATTCCGACTGAAGCACATAGTGGCCGATAGGCAATTTCGTCACACCTGCATCTTTTTTGGTAGAGTTAACGCTAGTCAACTGATCGCCGCTCTTTTGACCATTTTCTGATTTATAGACACGATGATAGGCTTTTACCCATTTCCCGCCCTCTTCCTCTGAGGCAGATGCCTCCAAATTATTTTTAAGCTTTTTCACCACCGGTTTAGGCTCCGGCTTAGGTTCGACCACCTCAACCTTTTGAACAATCACCTTCATCGCCTCATTCAACGCAGCAGCATTCTTCGCAGAGAAATACTCCCCACCCGTAGCATTGGCGATACACTCCAACTGCTTATCCGTCTTCTTGTCAACATTGAACCCTATGACATGTGTCACAAAGTCTATCCCCTGGGCTTCTAACTCTTTGGCTGTACCGCAAGGGTCAGGATCACAAGTCTCTTTGCCGTCCGAGATGAGAATGATGGTGGCTTTCTCTTCGGTGTATTTGATCTCTTCTGCTACTTTTCTCAGAGAACGGCTGATAGGTGTCTTGCCTTTAGGCTTAATATCCATCACGGTTGACACAACTTGCTTTTTGTCTACTTTGCTGACAGGGATAACCGTCTCGATATCGTTACAGTCCCCTTTGGTGCGATGCCCATACACAGTTAACCCCAACTCTACATTGGGATTCCACTCCTTGATGACATTTTTCAGAGCATCCCTGGCGATCTCAATCTTCGTCACCCCATTGATCTGCCCCCACATACTCCCTGATGCATCAAATATGATGACTGCTCGCGGATTATCCTCTGCTAATGCACCTGTAAATAGTGTTGCAAAAACCAGCACTATACTCATGAAAAAATGTTTCACTTTCCTGCTCCTCTTTTAATTTTGAATGATTTTATCATAATTTGGGTTTCAATACGCAATCTCACCCAAATCAATCACCTCTTTCTCCTCTTCTACTCTAAATACAATCTCTTCTCTCTTCTCGTTTTTCTTGCCATAATGGGTATAAACATCAGCCCGTATAACTGTTGGTCCTGTTAATTTTTGCAGCGATGTGCCGTAATATTTAACCTTGATGACATATTTTCCTCTGAGTGCCTTCTTGAGCATAAACTCCTCAGGACCGTACCCTTGCGTCATATCATTGGAGATCTTCCCTCCGATATGCGATGTTCTGTTGCCATAATAGGTCTTCTCCTCTTCAGGATCTATCACCCAGAGATCCATATCCGTATTGTCCGTACTCCAGTTGATGACTATCCTGATATCCACAGGCATCCTAGCTATGAGTCGACGATCGATCCTGGATGTGTTAAGCTTGTGCTTTGAGATGAGATGGTTCAGCTCATTGATCGTGACTATTTTGGCACCGGTGAAACGACCATCCCAGATCTTTGCGAGGATATAGTAGTGCAGATCTAGTGCTCTCTGATATTTTCCTGCTCTCTCATACGCCAATGCCAAGTCTCTAGTGGACTGGAGTTCGAACGGTCTCAGCTCTCTCACTTTTTGGAAGAAA
>JAYEOH010000087.1:0-3192 GCA_034722775.1 Campylobacterota bacterium
TTGCCCCTCCTCTCAGAAGTGAAGCAAAGAGGCCGACAAGGATGATATTGTCACTGAAGTGATGGACGATCAGCGGCAAGATAGTAGATGGTTCTGCTACAGTGACTGCAAGTGAGAGGAAAAAGCCATGGACGGCATTTTTGGCATTGTTGATTTTATAGGACATCTACTGTGGCTTTCTGTATTGGATATTTTGGATTTTAAGCCGCTCTAAACCTTTACCGTAAGCCCGTTTTTTGAAATTCTTCCAATGGCGTTTCTTTTGCTTAGTCCAGGCAACTTCCGCCAATGCGAATGCTCTGGGCCATGCCAGATAGTCTGCGATCTTTTCATTCAGTAGTGTTTCGGACCAGAGGCAGGCTTGCAGTCCTCGGATAGAGGAGAAGTTTCCGGGATTGAAGGAGTAGGTTTTCTGGGTACTGACAGGGGTTGACCAAGTATGCCCCGGCTCACTTTTGCTACGGGAGTAGCGTTGATCAAAATAGAGATATTGTACCGGCGCCATAATGATATTTCGTCCCTTTTTGGCAGCCCTGATACCTGCTTTCGGGCTCTTCCAAGCCATGATAATATTATTTTTTCTCAGTTTTGGTTTGCCCTGCAAAACCTCTTGCCATGCTATCATTTCGCGGTGGTGTTTCGCGAGAATTCTATCCAAACGAGTGAAAAAATAATTCTGCATCTCTCGACTGTTTTTCAATCTCTTTTTCTGCATCAATTTTTTCACAGCAGGTGATTTTTGCCAGGCTCCCTTGGGAACTTCATCGCCACCCAGATGTATATATCCAAAAGGAAAAAGTCTGCTGACCTCCAAAATAACATTTTCCAGAAAAATATAACTGCTCTCTATTCCCGGATTGATGGTGTTGTTACTGACTTTTTGTACAGAGCGGTAGCGGCTTTTGTCATTGGGGTCTTGCAGGAGCTTTGGATAAGCGACAATCGCTGCTTTGGCATGGCCTGGTATGTCGATCTCCGGGAGTATCTCTATGGAGCGTGATTTGGCATAAGCGACGATTTCTCTGATATCTTTTTGAGTATAGTAGCCGGACTGGACTCTGTTTTTTGGCCCGCGTATAGCAGGATAAGTCGAAAAAGGAAGTTTTGTTCCCGGTCCCCGTTTTGCTCCAACTCTTGTCAGAAGCGGATAGCGTTTGATCTCGATACGCCACCCCTCATCGTCCGTCAAGTGCCAATGGAAGCGATTAAGCTTATGCTGCGCCATACGATCGATGAACTTTTTGATATAGGCTTTGGAGAAGAAGTTTCGTGAAGAGTCCAGCATCATTCCCCTCCATTTGTAACGCGGATAATCTTCAATAGTGCAGGAGGGTATGCTCCAGTTTTTTTCTGCTGCGCCCGAACTTGATTGTCTCCAGATAGCGGGGTCCATCAGCTGCATCAGTGAAACGATGGCATAGAAGAAGCCCGCTTTGTCTCTGGCATAGATAGTGATCCGTTCTTTGTTGATATGGAGTTGGTACGCCTCAGGCTTTTTGATTTTTTTTGGGCTATAGTGGAAGTTAATGAGATTATTTTTGGAAGTTTTACCTGTCGATAGCAGATACCCTGCATTTCGTTGCAGGTGTTCCTGTAGATAGGCTATTGCATTTTTGGAAAGGGATGTATCGGAGAGATACCGGGTTTGTTTGGTCAAAAGAAATGCGCCGTTTCCTGCAAGAAGCTTCTGCGGCTTTGGTATTACTGCATCAATACTGCTTTGGGCAAGCAAAAAGATAGGCATGATAATAAGTAGTATCAAGAGTCTATTTTTCATCATGTCATATCACTTTTAGAATTCACTGAGATTATCAGCTTGCTTTTGGCTTTTAGCCGGTGTTTTTTTGATCCGTTTTTTGACTCTGCGCGCCTTTTTGCGTTTGGTTCTCTTTTTTGACTTGGCACGCTTTTGGATTTTTGAGCGATTTTCTACTTTATAAAAGAGCGTTTTGTTGACATAGGGGTAGCGGCTTGAGGGATTCCAGAGCATCCATCCGCTGGTATTTGTATCATCGGCGGCAAGTATCTGCTGGGCAATATGATACTCCGTATAGTTGACCCGTGCGAAAGCATAGTCCCTGAAAGATTGCAGCCAGGGCCGTACCTGTGCCGGTTCGACATCACTGTGAGCCTTAAGGATACTTGCCTTGACGATAGTATATGGATGTCTGGTTGGGTCTTTGTATCCCAGCGTGCCTCTGTAAAATCCGGATGGGTAGAGCATAGGGCAGATATAGTCACTGTATTTGGCGAGACTGGCGACAGTTTGACCGATGTGAGTATCTGTTTTGTTCCAAGCGACATAACCGAAGATATCAACTGATATTAGTGTTCCATAAGGCTTCAGTTGATCCTGAGCACGCTTCAAAAAGCTTTCGATAGCTGCGATACGATTCTCTTGGGTATTCTTCTTGGTATATCGAAGTCCCACCTTGGCAGGAAAACGGATATAGTCAAAGTTGATCTCATCAAAGCCTGCTTTGGCGGCATCTTCGGCGATGGCAAGGGTATAGTCCTGACTCTCTTTTCGATAGGGATCAACCCAGGCTGTATTATGTTTGTCTTTCCATACGGCACCTCGGGAAGTCTTAATGGCGCGATGGGGAAAATGTCTGGCCTGGCGTGTATCTTTGAATACGCAAATACGAGCAATACTGTAGATATCTCTGGATTTCAACTCAGCTAAAAAGTGATGAATATCCTTAATGGTGCGATGTTTGGAGGCACTGACCTGGTTGGCTTTCTCTACATCTGTGCGATAGGAGATATTGCCTTTGACATTTTTGATATCAACAACGATGGCATTGATCTCTGTTGTTTCTATCTTTTTAAGAATATTTTTGAATGATTTGCTATTGGGGTTGGCTGCGGCAAAATTGATATAGAGGGCTTTTATCTTGTCGGGAGCCTGTTTTTTGCTTACCGTGGCATTTGCATCGTCTGCTTTCCCGGCAGACAAGATCCCATTTGTCTGATTGTGGTCAAGCGCATAGAGAGAAAGAGTAGTAAAAAAGAATAATATTAAAATTATTTTCACCAGGTTTGCCTAATCTTTTGGTGTACGGTTCTCTTTCTCTTCAATTCCACTCCTGTCAAAACGATTTGTGAGCTCCTGCTTGACACGATCGGGGCTGATATCTCTCAGTCCCAGACCAACGAGTGCGTGATAGAGGAGGTCGGCAGCTTCATAGA
>JAYEOH010000088.1:0-3168 GCA_034722775.1 Campylobacterota bacterium
ACATAGACCATCAGCAAACTTCTGCTTCAAGATCAGAGTCTCTTCCTCGAGACGACGATAAAATTCAAGCCAGGACTTCTCATCGAATTCTGTTTTTCCGATCTCTGTACCCATTATTGATGACTCACTTGAGCTTCTTTTGGACTATCTCCTCCTTGGGTATCCCTTGACACCCTCTGATAAAAATAGTAGTTTTTATTGTTGCCAACCAACTTCATAGTACTTATATTCTCTGATTTATCGCTGATAAAGATATCACATTTTGAATTAGCTATCTTAAACTTTTTCCCAAAAATAAAGCTGTATCTTATCTCTTTACCGTTTAAAGATAGGGGAAGTTTATAAAATAGAGGAGAGTTATCAATTGAAAATAACTTCCTGTTCAAAAGGACCAAGATCTCTTTTTTCCTATAGAGTGTAACATATTTTCCCAAATCTGCAAAATCATTGATATAGGGTTGGTATTCTTGTATCAGAGTATTCATACCCTCTCTTTTAGAGTTAACTCCTTCTTGAGAATCCAGAACAGAGTTCAGGGTAAGCAGCTGAAACAGTATAATGAGAAAAACAGGGAGATACTTCTTGTTCAAAATCAAAATAACGGTTAGTATCATAAAAGGGGTCGAGAGCATTCTAACTTCACGCCAACCATAGCTATCGTACAGGGTCAAGAGGGCAAAAAAGATTGCGGCAGCGATGAGGCTGCCTGCCAATATTGATTTTTCTCTTGTTCGGTAGCTGAGGTAGAGTGCATATAGCAGCAGTACAACAAATAGGTACTTATAGTAAAATACAAATTCAACACCTTCGTAAGTTACAGAAACAAAATACCTGTCCAGATTTGTCAAAAAGTATTTATAGACTTTATGGAGTGCATCAACAAACGAATTATTCTGAAGATACTCCGATAGATCCTGAAAGAATCCAAAAGGAAAAGGCGCATGAAACAGTTTGATGTCCAAAATAACAAAAATCAAACCAAAGAGCATAATCATGCAATATTTAACAAAATCTTTAAGTGAATTGCTCAGGGGGAAGAGACCAAACAGTGCAAAAATCCAAGATTGCCTGAAAAATGATAACAATACGATCAACAAAATGAAGGAATAGAGGTACTTTTTTTCTCTTGTTTCGTAAACCAGGTACAGAAGATAGCCTATGGCAAAAGAAAATACATAGTGAAAGATTTCAGTCATACCACTGGACAAATAGACGATTAGAATAAAATTTGACAGCAATACGATGCCTATAAGCAGCTTCTTTTCCAGAGAAATTTTAGCAAATGCCAAGAGCATCAATAGAGAGGCAACCAAAACAATATTGACAAGCATAATAGATGGAGTGATCCCCAAAAATGCAAACAGTTTGAAAAAAGTTCCATAAAATAGATCGTAGACAAACCCGTGGAAACCTGCTTGTCCAACCAGAGAATATCGTTCATTCAATGTGGTAGCCGCATCGATTCTATCATAAAGCCAAAAAGACTTGGCATCCAGGCAATAACCATACTCATCGCTGTAAATAGGCAAATAGTTGAGAGAGATAGCTTGATAAACAAGGTAGACAAGCAAGAGGGAGAGCATCGATAAAATAATTCCCAGAAAGACCTGGCTTATATTTTCCGGAAGTGTCCTCAATCGACCCTCCGATAAAAGTAGAAATTTTTATTGTTTCCGATCAGCTTCATATTGCCGGCACTCTCTATCTTGTTACTGATATAGATATCACATATTGAATCCAGGATATCAAAGTGCCTGTAAAAATAGCTGTATCTAATCTTTTTACCACTTAGAGATAGGGGCAATTGGTATATTATTGGAGAATTATTAAATGGCAAGAGGTCCCAATTCATAAGAACAATGATCTCATTTTTATCAAAAGATGAAACATAGTTGTCCAAATCCAGAAAATCATTGAGGAGAGGCTGACTCTCCTCTATAAGAACATTCATTTTTTGTCTATTCTGGTCAACCCCCTGCTTCGCATCCAGAACAGCATTCAGGTTAAACAATTGAAAGAGTATAATCAGAGAAACAGCAAAATACTTCCTTTTTAAAATCAAAACAACAGTCAGTAAAACAAACGGTACAGCAAGCGCTCTAACCTCACGCCAACCGAAGGGATCGTAGAGAACCAGCAGACTAGAGAAGAAAACTGCAGCAACAAGAGCAGATGAAAGGATAGCTTTGTCTCTTGACCACAAACCAATGAAGAGCGCATATAGCAACACAAGTACAAATAGATACTTATAGTAAAATACAAACCTGTATCTCTCGTACGCTTCAGAAATAAAGTATTTGTCAATATTGACCAAAAAATGTTCATATATTGGATAGAGAGTATCCATCAGTGAACTGCTGCCCAATTGCGATTTTATGCCATGGAAATAGTCTATAGGATAGGCAGCCTGAAAATATTTTTGACACAGGATAACCACAACCAATCCTAAAAACAGAATAGCACTGTATTTTGCAAAGTCTCTCCATGATTTAACCAGAAGAAAGAGCCCAAATAGCAGAAAGACCCAGGACTCCCTGAAAAAAATCATAATAAACACCAACACAATCAATAGATTGATATACCTGCTCTCTCCTGAATCATAAATAAGATAAATAAGATAGGCAGCAACAACAGCAATGGAGTAGTGAAATATCTCGGTCATAGAGCTTGAAAGATAGATGATGAAGATGAAGTTTGATAAAAACAGTATACCAACAAGCAGTTTGTCTTCCAGTCTCATTTTAATAGAGATCAAAAGTAGGAATAGCAAGAGTATCAAAACATAATTTGCAAGCATAATCGATGGTGTAATTCCTAAAAGTGCAAACAGTTTGAAAAAAGCACCATAAAGAAGATTATACATAAATCCATGAAAACCTGCATCACCAATCAGAGAATATCGTTCATTGAGTGTAATGGCTGCATCTATTCTATCATAAAGCCAAAATGCTTTGACATCCAGATAGTAGCCATACTCATCGCTGAAAACAGGTAGATAATTCAAAGAGATAGATTGATAGACCAAATAGGCAAACAAGAGTAAAAGCATCAAAAAAAGCACACCAAGAATTTTAATTCTATTGTTTACTATAGTCTCTTTCACCATTGAAAGTACTTCTAATTTCACATTCTGCTCCTTCAAAACAGTATCAAATTCACTTTTCATAT
>JAYEOH010000089.1:0-3150 GCA_034722775.1 Campylobacterota bacterium
AAGGAGTGTTTATGAAAAAAATTACATTATCCATTGTGTCGATCCTGGCACTGAGCGGACTCTCTTTTGCCGGCGGAAATGTTTCGCCTGTAGTACCTATAGAAGAGCCCATTGCGGAGGCACCTGCAGTTACTGACAGCAGTGCTTTTTATGTGGGTTTGGGATATAGTTATCTGAGTTCCAACCGTACAGCAGTGCTCATTGAGCCTACAGATCCGCGCAACGGTCAAGTTGTCAAGGATACTGACTCTAATGCTGATAATATTATGATACAGGCAGGATACCAGTTCAACCAATATATTGCACTGGAGGGTCGATATACTGTTTCGGTTGGTGATTTTTCGTTAACGCACAATCACAAGGGTGGACTGGAGGAGGATGCTGATATTGATTTATCCAATATTGCTATCTATGTTAAGCCTATCTATCCCATCGGAAATCTTTCTCTCTATGGATTGTTGGGTTACGGAAAAATAGAAAGGGAATTCAACTCAGAGCCACATCATACCTGGGACGGCAGCGGTTTTCAGTGGGGAGCGGGACTTCAGTATGCCATAATGGATAATCTCTTGATTTTTGCTGACTATACGCTATGGTATGATGAAGATGGTGAGCCGCATGACCGTCTGCCCAGACTTCTGGATACAGACTTTTCTGTTATTAGTGTGGGGTTGACTTATAGGTTTTAACAACTAAATTAAGGATTCTGAGATTTTGGAGTTGGAGACTTTCACTCCAAGGGTATTTCCTATGGGCAGTCCTGAATAGCGGAGACAAAGTCTTACGATTCCATATCACCTGGAATTGGCAGACAGAGCCTCCTCGTTGGCTTTTTGATGGAGCAGTTTTCGATCGAGCTTGCCGGTAGCTGTTTTGGGTATCTGATCCATCACCTTCCAGCGATCAGGGACTTTATAGGTTGCGAGATGCTTTGCTACCCAGGCTTTTAGATTTGCTGTATCCGGTTGTTTTGCACCTCTCTCCCATACGATATATGCTTCCAAAATAGCACCATAATGTGCATCGGCAATACCCACCACGCAACTCTCCTTGACATCGGGATAGGAGTCTATGATATCTTCGACTTCATGAGGGCCGACATTGGAGCCACCGTGGATGATGATCTCCCGTTTGCGCTCTAAAAAGGTATAAAATCCATCATTATCACAGGAAGCGACATCACCTCCGTAGAGCCAGCCATCACGCAAGGTTTCAGCAGTATGCTCCGGATCTTCCCAATATCCTCTCATGACACTATCACTTTTCACAATGATTTCACCTGCCTCGCCATAGGCAACATCATTGCCATCAGAATCAACCAATCGGACGGCTACACCCTCGGATGGTTTACCGATAGTGCCATTTCGCTTCGGCCCAGAGGGGCGATTGGCGAGAAAGCCTTCGCATTCAGTCATACCAAAAGCTTGAAGCAGGTCAAATCCCATACGCTTTTTGAAGCGCTGATAGAGGTCAGGCGAACACTTGTCACCTGCGACAAAACAATTTTTCAGTGAACTAAAGTCACTTTTTTCAGATAGTGGACTCCCCAGTATCTCCAAAAGTTTCGTTGGCAGCATCAGTGTCGTATGGACTTGATAGTGCTCTATAGCCTTTATCAGTTTATCTGCCTCAAGGTCAGGCTCGAGGATCAGGGTGGCCCCAGCTAGAAAAGCTGGCAGTGCTATACCGGAAAGCCCTGCGATATAGCCAACCCCTGTCGAGGCAAGAAGAGTAGTTTCAGGAGTTATCTCTTTGGTGATGTATTGAATCCGCGCATTTCCCAATAGTGAAAAATGTGTATGCGTGACTCCCTTGGGCCGTGCTGTACTGCCCGACGTATAGAAGATAACGGCAGGATCATCGGGATGGACAGTTGGCAACTCTTGATTGGCCGGTGCATTGGACAGATGATGGTGTAGGGAATCAGCATGTTGCTCAAGCTCATCGACATGCACAATGATTCGCTGCAGAGAGGTGACGCTATGGTCGATATTCATTGTGATCTCAGAGAAGGCTTTGTCGATAATAAGCAACATGCATTCGCTATGTTCCAAAGCGTATTCGATCTCCTGTCTCTGGTAGCGAGTATTGATGGGGACGGCGATAGCCCCTATGCGGAAGCAGGCAAAATAGAGGAAAAGCATCTCCGGACGGTTAGGAAACATCATACCTACTCTGTCACTATGTCTGATCCCCAGCCCCAGCATCATCTGTGTAGCCTTGTCGATATCATCATAGAGTGTTCCATAGCTTATAGATTGGGTTTTGTAACGGATCGCTATTTTATCCGGATTGTTCTCGGAGTGGTGTTGGATCAACTCATCGAGGATTTGAGGTCTGTTTATGCTCATTTGTACTCCTTAAGGGGTCGGCAATTTAGGAAAAATCATAATTCTATTTTGCTGGAATAAGTATATCTTGTCCATATTAAATATTTACTTTTTATCTGCTTCAAATATGACCACACTTAATTTTTAAAATTTCTTTCTTATTCGTAAAAAGGGGACTCTCAAACACAATGAGTTATACTATAATCATAACTTAAAACGCAAGAATGCGAGGAGAAATAGTTATGAAAAGAACCGTTTTGTCGGTAGTAGCTTTTTTAGCAATGAGTACATTTGTCATCGCAGGTGGAAATACAGTTCCTGTAGAAGCACCTGTGGTAGAGGTAGAAGAGTTGGTAGTCAGTGATGCCGGGTTGTATATCGGTGCTGCTTATGCTTATATCGAGAATAAAACAACTGTCACCAATGGAGTCAGTGGGGAAGTTGATTTTAATGGATTTATGCTGCAAGCAGGGTATAAGTTCAATCCCTATGTTGCAGTAGAAGCGAGATATTGGGATGCAGGAGATGAAAGATTGAGCATGTCTCATTCCATAGAGCATCCTGATACAGTGGATACACAATTTGATGCATGGGGGATTTATGTTAAGCCAATGTATCCTGTCACTGAAGCATTTGATCTTTATGCGTTACTTGGCTGGGGACATCAAAATACGGTCAACCATACATATGAGCCAAGCGGATCTTCCTTTTCCTGGGGACTTGGTGCATCATACTCGTTTATGAGTAATGTTTCGGTATTTGTGGATTATGTCAGTATTTATGACGAGACTGCCATTGAGGATAGTGTTGATCCTCTTGG
>JAYEOH010000090.1:0-3571 GCA_034722775.1 Campylobacterota bacterium
TTGCATGCTACAATAAATACCATTAAAATGGTATACTTTCAGAAAGAGCTATGGAGGAACTTATTGACCTTAAACAAGATCAAACAATTAAGTTATGCTTTTTTTCTGACAAACAGATATGGCTTTAGACTAAGAAAATTACCAGACCCGGCAGACAAAAAGAGATTGAGACTTGAATACTCTCAAATACTTATGTCAAAACTAAATCTGCGCGTCAAAGTAGAAAATGCTGAAAATCTGCCTTCCGATGGGCAATATCTACTATTTAGCAATCATCGAAGCATTATTGATCCTCTAGTCATTGATATCGCCTTCAAGAACAGTCAAATCTTCGGATTGTGGGTTTCAAAAAAGGAACTTTATGACTCTCTATTTTTTGGGATGGCTGTGCGTAATGGAGGTTGTGTGCGCGTAGACAGAGAAGAGAACAATATGGGTATGCTCCTTACTGATATCAAAAATGGATTGGCAGAGGGGAGCTCGATTTTTATTTTTCCAGAAGGAACACGCAATAAAACATCACAAGATATTTTGAAATTTAAAAATGGATTTCGTGCGATTGCTTTGAAAAACAGACTTCCTATTCTGCCTGTCTATATCAAAACAAATACTGGAGAGGTGCTGAAAAAAACACTTCAGGACAGTACAAGTAACCAAGAGATTACTATTGTCATCGGAGATGCCATTGACCATAGAGAAAAAGATCCGGTAGCAGCCTATCGTACAATGTTTGGCTTGGAAACTTAATGGGACATTCTTTAAGCAGACACTATATGAAATATCTTTTTTTTCTACTCCTCCCCCTGCTCCTTTATTCCAACGAACAGAGGATTCTTTTGAGCGGATTTACGATACACGAACATAGCCGTGATCTTTTTAACGAAGAGTACAACTCCTTCAACTATGGTGCCGGCTATGAATACAACTTCTTTAACGAATATAAAGAAGTGTACTTCTCAGGCAACATACTTGCTATCAATGATTCTTTTGCAAATCCGCAACTCATCGCAGGTTTTGGACATTACTATAGATTTGACACGGGCATAATTGATACAGCGTTTGGCTTATCAGGTTTTGTGGGTTTGAAAAAAATCTACAAAGAACATGAAGATCTGGACCGCAATGATGGACACTATGGCATCATGGGCGGTGCCGGTCCGGTTGCAATGCTCTACTACAAGAAGTTCAGTGTGAATTTCATCTATGTTCCGGGCATTACCTACAAAGAGCTTGAAACAACAGGTTTTCTCTTTACCTATTTTGGTTTCAAGTTTTAATAGTTAATAGTGTAAAATACATTTTAGATTATACAGGTTAAAAGGCAAACAAATGGTTAGTAGCGAAGATTTTAAAAATATGCTGATAGAGTATTTGGACTTAGAAGAGATAGGTGCTGAGGATATTGATGACAAAGCCCCACTGTTTGGAGAAGATGACTCCGGTCTGGGGCTTGATTCGGTGGATTCCATAGAACTTGTACTTGCCATAGAGAAAGAATATGGCGTGAAAATATCAGATCCTAAACTCTACGACACGATCTTTGCATCGGTTGAGAATCTTTTAACCTACATTAATGACAATCAAAAATAGAGTTTTTGCAACCTATACCTCTTCAATCAGCTGTGCCGGAAACAATAATGAAGAACTATTTGACAATATTTCCAAAAGTCGCAGCGGAATAGAGAGGGATAATAGTTATTTCTATGATGCCCAACCCGCGATTGGGAAGGCTTTCACTGTTCAAAACTTCAATCGGCACTTGATTGATCAATGCCAAAATATTTTGGATGCCAGTACACTGAAAAATTTTGAAGATACACTCCTCGTAGTAGGCTCTTCTGTTGGGGGAATGAACCTAACGGAAGAGATATTCTTCAGATCAAAAAACTACAAAGAGGTAGATCCGGAACAGCACAATATCAATTCGATTGCCCACACTATAAAACAAAAATTCAATTTCTATGATGATATCTCATTTTCGACAGCTTGCACATCAAGCGCCAATGCCATAGGGTATGCCTATGAAATTTTGTCAAAGGGTCTTTATAAAAATGTACTGGTTGTTGGCGCAGACGCCCTCTCCCGTACGACAGTTGGAGGCTTTTTATCTCTGGGAGTACTATCTTCTGATCCCTGCAAGCCCTTTGATGCAAAGAGAGATGGAATGAATGTATCAGAGGCGATAGCCTGCTTACTGCTGGAAACAGTTCCAAATGAACAATCGGTAGAGGTTTGCGGAGTGGGATACAGTTCGGATGCCTACCATATGACACACCCCCACCCTGACGGTGATGGTGCACAGGCGGCAATGCTCAATGCCTTGAAGTGTGCTCAAGTAGAAACAGATGAGATTGATTATATTAACGCACATGGCACAGGCACGATTGCCAACGACAGTGCCGAGGCAAATGCTATCAATTCGACTTTCAGACACAAACCCCATACCAGCTCCACCAAATCCATCACAGGGCACACACTAGGGGCTGCAGGTGCACTTGAGGCGATTATCTGCTGTATGGCGATAGAGAAGCAAACCGTTCCGCCAAACACTTTTCTGGACAATCCTGAAAACAGTCAAGTGAACTTTGCAACTTCTCTCGTGAAAAATAATATCCGCTATGCGATCAGCAACTCTTTTGCCTTTGGCGGAAACAATTGCAGTTTGGTATTCGGGAAAGTCAATTGAAAATAAATTTAGAAATAGTGGAGAGTGCCTATATCTATGCACCCGCTGAAATCGATGACCTGAACACAAAAGCATTAGTTCCGAAAATGCTTATGCGCAGGAGGTTGACCCGGGCTGCAAAGATAGCAATCTATCTTGCCGACAGAGTCTCTTTTGGGGATGGAAGAATTGTTTATGGAAGCAGCTATGGAGAGTTGCCGGCTACAGCAAAAATTTTGAACAGTATAGAGACGCAAGAGCCTGTCAGCCCCACAAGCTTTCAAAACTCTGTCTACAATACAGCTGTATCATATTTGTCAATGCTTGCGGCAAACAAAAATGAAATTTTAACCCTATCTAGCGGCGACAATACCTCTCTGAATGTTTTGAAAGCCGGTGCGATCAAAGCGATGGATGCAGACACGCTGCTGCTTATTGCTACTGAGACATTGAATATAGGTCATATCGATGAAGTGAATAAGTGTATCGATTTCCTGGAGTGCGGAGTTGCTCTCAAAGTCAAGATAACCGAAGAGAAGCCTACGATCGACCTGACGACTCTCTCCAATGATAAAAGATTTCCTCCCTCGCTCATACATATGATATATACAGCAAAGTTATGTCGTGATAACCGGCCCAATATCCTGGAGGTATCCCTGTGAATCTTCCTCATGGAGAAGCACTTTTATTTGCTAAAGAAGTAATTGAAAAAGATTCGAACACGGCTACGGTACTTTGTGAATTTAAGGGGATCCCTACCCTGCCAATGTTTATTGAAGCTGCTGCTCAATCAACTGCTGCCTTTGCTCCTGCCGATAAAACCTTGATCGGGTTTCTGATTAAAAGTAAAGATGTGAAACTTTTAACCTCCACCCTGGAAAAACACTATCATCTTAAAATCACCCG
>JAYEOH010000090.1:3671-14784 GCA_034722775.1 Campylobacterota bacterium
CAGAGATCGGCACAATGAAAAAATTCTTCTTTGAGGCATTTGACCCGCAAGAGAGTGTCAAGTATGTATCGGGACACCTGACAATAGTCACCGCGTAGGGTCGGTTTTCCGACCAAAATATTTCTATTTATTGTTTGGTCGATATGATCGACCCTGCAGAAGCGCTTACTACTTGCAAATAATGATATTTTGGCAAATACCTACATTATCAATCTCTTCAAGAACTTCCAACCCGGCTTTTTCAATAGCATCAATCATATCTCTAGAATGAAACATTTTACTATACCCATTTGCCATAGCGGTAAAATAAGGTGAAGTATTAATGATGCAATAGGCTGATGTTTCAAAACGCTGCTTATCCCAAAGCGGCTCCATGATGTAGAGACGGGCAGTTGGCTTCATAGCCTTTTTTGTACGCTTAAGCAAATCTACGATATCTTCCTCTTTGAAACAATCGAGAAATTGGCTCATCCAGATAATATCATAGCCATCAGGCATTGGCTGTGAGTGATCCAGGACATCCAAAGGGAGGAGATCGATATGCTCTTCCAGATTTTCTTTTTGAATATTCTCTTTTGCCAAAGCTAGCTGCTCAGGAAGATCTACAATCGTCGTATGCAGATCATAATCAGATTTCGCCAGGAGTATCGAAAACTTGCCGGTATTGCCCCCGACATCCAAAATTTTCCCGGGCTTGGCTCTCAATATAATCTCAATTGCTTCCGAAAAGGCAGAATCTGAATAGTAGTGATCGAACTCAAACCAGCTTTTTTGGGCATCGTAGGGCAGAGAAGAGAGTGCAGGATAGATGGTTTTCCATTCTCCAAAGACTTTGAGTCCAGATGCTTCCTCTTTCTTGATCGCCTCCTCCAGGTAGTATAAACCCTGATAATTGACATAGTGGTTATAATTCATATTAATTCGTGTCATTTCATCTTTCAAGAGGAAATATCCGGTTTTTGTTATGTAATATCTCTGCTGATCATCCAGCTTGACGATATCGGCGCTCAGTGAAGTTTCCAGTAATGTCTGCACGCCATAGTCACTCAAATCAACTTCTCTTGCAATCTCTTCAGCAGTTAATCCATTTTTACTATGCTTATAAAGAGACTCTAAAATACCTAAATCCCGCATCGATTTCGCAACTTGAAATATAATAGGTGCAAATGCTATCTTTTGTGCTTCGTATTGTGCTTCCAGTGCCGTTTTTGTATCATTTTGGCTAAAGAATCTATTCATTATAAACCAATCCAATCTTTTCTTTTTATATCTTTTAAAAAGTATATAAACTTTTTAGTTAGTTTTTGATAAAATAAAGGTATATAGTCAAAGGGTTTGGGGGATTTTTTTGCTAGAAAACCTATATAGTATTATCGAGCAAGATGAGAAGGAAGTCAAAGTAAAACTTGCCCGGGGAAATCACCCTATTTTCAAGGCACACTTTCCGGAAAATCCGATTCTTCCTGGTTTTATTCAGATAGAAATGATAGCCGAGATCCTTAATGATGATATTGCTGCTATTGGATATAGCAAATTTTTATCGCATATTTTGCCTGGAGATACGATCGTCTACATTGTCTATAAAGAGGATAAAAAAAGAAGAATTAAAATCTTCAGGGAATCTAAAAAAGTGAGTGAAATGACCTATGAGTCAAAGTGAAACAATTGTCGTCATTCCAACTTATGACAATCCGCTCACCATCAATAGTGTCGCATTTGATATTTTAAAATATGATTATAGTGTGATTATTGTTGATGACGGGTCGAGCACTCCTGTAGAAAAACTGCTTTCTCAAGAAGAGAGTGAAAATATCGTTTTTTTGCGACACGAAACCAACCAAGGGAAAGGTCAGGCTATCATCACCGGTACCCAAAAAGCCAAAGAGTTGGGGTTTTCTCATATCGTCAGTATGGATGGTGACGGACAGCACCTCGCATCACAAATTGCAACGCTGGTAGAAGATTACCAGGAAGACGAGATCGTGATCGGTGCCAGAAATTTTGATATCGACAATATTCCTATGGGATCAAAAATAGGAAGATGGTTTAGCAACTTCTGGGCGTGCTGGGATACAGGATATACCATTACTGATTCTCTATCGGGCTTTAGAGTCTATCCTGTCTCTATACTGGACCTTCCTATCAAAACAAAGCGATTTGACTGGGAGATGGAAGTACTGGTGAGACATGCCGATGCCGGAAAAAGCATAAAAGAAGTAGAGATACAATGTCACTATCCGCTGCAGGAAGAGAGAGTCAGTCATTTTAGAAATTTTGAGGATACGATGACGATCGTTTGGGTTCATATCCAGATATTACCGTTCAAATGGCCAGGGATGCTCTGGCGCAAACTTCTGCCAGGGAAGCAATAGTGGCAGAAACAAGACAAAGAGGAAGTGGTTGGAGTATCGGTCTGGTGATGCGCCTGTATGCTCTTTTGGGCTATAGATTCAGCTACTACCTTATGTATCCGGTAACATTTTTTTATTTTATCTTTGCTACCAATGTCAAGGAGGCGCTTAAAATATATTATGCCCACCTTGGATTGCCATTTAACAGCAAAGTTTATTATAAGCACCTGAGAATATTTGCTATTTGTATGCTCGACAGGTTTGTCTCAAGAATCGATCCCGAGAGCTATACCTATGAATATGATAACGGTGATGTACCGATCAAAATCCTCAGCGGTGCTTCTATATTGCTTCATTCCCATTTTGGCGGATGGGCAGCCTCATCTAATGCTATCCGAGTAAAAAATAGACTAAACATTGTAATGAATGAGGCTATGCTTGGCGGGATCAAAGAGGTTGAAGAGAAAGAAGAGTTTAAAAAAAATATACATATTATAGATTTGAGCAGCGGCACGATAAGTGTCTCTGTGCAAATCGCCAATGCCCTGCTCGATGAAGAAATTGTTGCGATGATGGGAGACCGTGCAGCAACTGAAAAGTCTGAAATTGAGATAAAATTTTTGGGTGAAGAGGCACGATTCAACAAAAGCCCATTTCAAATAGCGTACAAAATGAACAAACCTATCTTGGTCTATTTTATTCTATTTACGGGTATACAAAAATATAAAGTTGAATATCTGAGAATAGATATGGATTCATCCAAGCCGGAAGAAGATGCGATCTATGAAGCGCTGGGTACATATACGGCTTTATATGAAAAGATTGTAAAAAAATACCCTGAGCAATGGTTTAATTTATATAATTTTTGGGAGAAAAAATGAGACTGATAATAGATACACGAACTATATCGATGGATGAAATTACCCAAGCTGACACTGTAGAAATATCTCAAGAGGATCGTTTTGTCGAGGCGATCCGTTCTGCCCATGATTTTCTTATCAACGAAGTCAAAGAGGGTAAACCCATCTATGGCATCACGACAGGGTATGGGTCAAGCGGTAAAAATTATGTTTCGTATGAAGATGCCCAAGAGTTACAAAAAAATCTCTTTAGATTTCATGGCTGCGGGATCGGTGAAAATCTTACTCCAAAAGTATGTCGCTATGCAGTCATCATCAGAACCATTTCGCTGAGCAAATCAAGATCGGCGGTCTCAATGAATCTCCTGAAGAGGCTGGAATTGCTTCTCAAGCATGATATTATCCCCGTCATCCCTTCTCAAGGCTCAGTGGGCGCCAGCGGCGACTTGACACCCCTATCGTATATTGCCGCAGTGATCGCCGGAGAACGGGAAGTCTATTATAAAGGTAGCATCAGAGAAGTTGCGGAGGTTTATGAGGAGTTGGGTATCGAGCCATACACATTCAAGCCCAAAGAGGCGCTCTCTGTGATGAACGGTACCGCCATTATGAGCGCCATCGCTCTGGATACGATTGAAAAGTTTGATGTTATTCTCGATTCGATGGAGTCTTATGTCGCCGGTATGTTTGAAGTGCTGCTGGGTGACGATACACCTGTGGCAGAGTTTGTCCATGATTCAAAACCATTCAGCGGACAGATCAGCACTGCCGCAAATATCAGAAACAAGCTCAAAGGTTCACAGCTTACCCACGGACGAGATGGTCGCTATGATAAGTTTTTTGAAGACAATGAACTCAATATCCAAGATACCTATTCGATGAGATGTGCCCCTCAAGTCCTGGGTGTCATCAGAGACAACTTGACGATTTCAAAAAACTGGGTAGAGACAGAGATCAACTCGGTTAACGACAACCCTCTGATCGACAGCAAAAATAATAAGATATATACTTCCGGAAATTTTTACGGGGGGTATGTCGCCCATGCTATGGATACACTAAAAATTTGTGCTGCCAATCTGGCTGACCTCCTCGACAAAGAGTTTGCCCTGCTTGTGGATCATAAATTCAATCGCGGTCTGGGTGAAAATCTGAAGCTCTCCTCCAAACCATATCACCATGGTTTCAAAGCTATGCAGATCAGCTTGAGTTCTCTGAGTGCTGATGTGATCAAAAACACCACAGCAGCTTCTATTCATTCACGACCCACCGAATCACTCAATCAGGACAAAGTCTCTATGGGAACTACCGCTGCCATTGATTTTGCCAAGATGATGCCTGACCTGAACAATATGCTCTCGATCGCTTTTATCGGGATGGCACAAGCAGTCGATATCAGAGGCAAAGAGAAGGTCTCCCCTCATCTCAAAGAGATTTACCGGACCACTAGAACCACTGTCGAACCACTTTACGAAGATAGAAGAATGGATATCGACATCAAAAATATCAAACCTCTCTTGGAAAAAGGGAGCTTTAGATAAAATGACAGATAAGAAAAAAGTACTCATCACAGGCGCAACAGGCTCGATAGGCGAAGCGATCGTGAAGGAGTATGCAAAAAATGGATATTTTGTCTACATTCATTGCCACAGCAATGCATCAAAAGCCCAAGCGCTTCTCGATGAGATCGGCGAAGGAGAGATCATCTCTTTTGACATCAGAGATAAGCAAGCCATCAAAAGCATCCTCGAAGCGTTGGATGTTGATGTTTTGGTCAACAACGCCGGTATCACACGGGACAATCTCTTCTTTTTTATGGAAGATGATGAATGGGAGGATGTCATAGATACTAACCTCAATGCCCTGTTCTATATCACCAAAGTCATATCAAATAATATGATGAAAAGGAAAGCAGGCAGTATCGTCAATGTCGCTTCCATTTCAGGCATCACCGGCAATGCAGGTCAGGCAAACTATGCTGCGTCAAAAGGGGGTGTGATCGCCTTTACCAAGACTTTGGCAGTTGAACTGGGGAGATTCAACATCAGGGTTAATGCTTTGGCGCCTGGCATTATTGAGTCAGAGATGATCGAATCGATACCAAACACTAAAGATCTCAAAAAAGCAATCCCGCTTAAACGGTTCGGCAAGCCCGAGGAGGTGGCAAAATGTGCTTACTTCATAGGCAATGATGCTACCTATGTCAGCGGAGAAGTACTCAACATCAGCGGTGCTATGGTGCGATAAATAGTATGAATTTTGTGATATCACTTCTCTACGCACCATTGGTATTCACAGCTTTTAGATATTTTGATATTCAAAATACTTCTATGATCATTATTGCAGCCAGTGTGATCTGGTTTTTGATAAGTTTAAAGGGAGACAAAAAACAAGCACTTTACCCCCTGCTCTACATTGTCATATCTTCCATGGCATATTTTCTCAAAGATTTTAATATTCTCAAAGTTCTACCCTTGCTGATCTCAATATTTATTACACTTTTTATGCTGATCTCTTATCTGCGAAACAACTCCGTTATCCTCTTCTTTGCAGAGAAGTTTGCCAGACACGACATATCGCTCCAAGAGCAGGAATATATTCACAAATCTACTCTCTTTTGGATTGGCGTGAGTTTGATCAATGTGCTTATTCATCTTACTATTTTTCTGAGTAATAATATCGACCACTGGGTATACTACAGCTCTTTTGGATGGTATATTGTTTTTTTAGTCGCGGGTCTTTTACAGTTTCTGCATCGAAAATTTATCTTTATGGGGAGTCTCAGTGATGCGTAAAACAGGGGCGCTATTCCTGCTGATACTCTCATTTCTTGCGGCAGAAAGCATCCATTTCAAAGAGCAGCGATATCTCTATGCTCTGAACAAAACTCTCTCAAAAAAGGGAACAATATCCTTCAGCAAAAATGGTCTGACCATTCTCTACGACAAAGTCGGTCAAAAGCTATCATACAGACAGGATTCTCTTGTGATCACAAACAAGGGGCATCAAAAAACCATTGATCTCAACAAAGATATCGTTACCAAACTGTTTTTCGTGGTACTTCAGGCTATCTTCCACGATAACCAGAAGCAGCTCGAACAGTTTTTTACCCTCCAAATCAATGAAGATGAGCGTATTTTGCTGCCAAAAGAGATGGCTTCAAAACAGATCATAAAGATCATGTATAAAAAAAGTAATAGACTGGACTACCTGCATATTTATCTCAAAAACCGAGATAGGATATCTATTGAGCAGACTAATGAAATACGCTAATTTTTTTATCCTTCTCTTCTCGATACTCCTCTTTTTTTCTTTAGGCAACTATACCCATATCTCCACCTCTCTGCTCTCCGTACTCCCTCAAAGCAAAAACAAGGAGATCATCCAAAAATTTGAGTCGCTGCAGAGTGGTAAAATCCTGATGATTGCCGTCAAAGGTTTGGATGATTCGGCACTGGAGAAAATCCAGAGACTCGAAGAGGAATTTGAAAAAATAGATCATCTTCAAGCCAAGATATTTATCCCCAATGAAGCACTGGAAAAACACCGGGATCGCTATCAGTTTTTCATACAGCAGCTCAACAGAGAAAAACTGGATCATCTGGATATCAAAAATGAACTTGCCGTACTTTATGAGAATCTCACCCAATCATTTTTCCCAAACACTATCAACCGCTATGACCCTTTCGATCTCTACAGTCAGCCTCCACGAACCGCTGCCATCAAACTCCGCAATAACCATCCGATTATTGAGGAGTATGGCTATCTAAGCTATTTTGATATCAGCAGTCAAGACCTGGAGCAGCATACAAAAGTTTACAATGATATCAATCATGTTTTAGCAGAGGGAGACTACAAAAATACAACTCTATTCAGTCCTATTTTTTATTATGTCGAAAACTCGCAAGCGATCAAATCAGATATCAATAAGATTGTCCTCTTCGCTTCCATCATCCTGCTCACTCTCTATTTTCTTATTTTGAGAAATCTCCGGATGCTCCTCAATGTGATGAGCACTCTCACTTCTTCCGCCCTGCTTGCCATCATCTCCATCACTTCTCTCTACTCTGAAGTATCGATATTTGTCATTATTTTTGGTATCAGCATCAGTACGATCTCTATTGATTATATGTTCCACTACTATTTTCACGATCTCTATGGTGAGACTAAACGCTTCAACAGAGAAGTTCTCTTCGGCTTTCTCACAACGCTGGGTGCTTTTCTCATTATGAGCTTTACTGACTTTATCATGATCAAACAGATCTCTATTTTTTCAGCCATCTCTCTCACCATTGCTTATCTTCATTTTGCTTTTTTGTATCCAAAAATAGGATTTTCATCAAAAAAATCATTGGCAATAAAATTAATAGCAATGCCTTTCAAAATCTCTTACAAAATAGTTTTTACACTTTCATCTCTGGTTATTTTTGCCTCCTATTTTTGGCTTACTTTTGATCTCAATGTTCAAAATCTAGACTATGATAATCGCACACTCAAACAAAAAGAGCACTTCTTCAAAACAGCCCTATCCAAAGAGGAGACGGTCACCGTCTTGATAGAGGCGGACTCACTGGATCAATTGATCATTCGATCAAAAGAGATAAAGTCTCTGACTAAAAACGCCTATATGCCTCTGAGCGGATTGGTTGATTCAAACTCTTTTCAAGAGAATATGTCTGTGCTGAAAAAGCTATCGCAGGAGAAAAAGAGTATGATATTTGAAGCAGATGCAATAGGCTTCAGAAAGGGATTTTTCGACGAAGCCTATCCTGAAAATCTCAAGCTTCCCCACTATACGATGACAGAGATCGAGGCGTATGGACTCAAAGTTTTCAGAATGGGCGGAGCTTTTTGCACCTATGGAAGTATTGATAAAAAAACCGCTCCCCTGCTCTCCGTCATCCCTTATGTCAAATCTCTCAGTGTTAAAAAACTTTTTGAACACACCATGGAGGAGAGTCTCGATCAACTGATCCTGCTGGGCATTCTCGTGATACTCTTTATATTGGGCATGCTGCTGCTAGTCACAAGAAAAAAAGTCATACAGGCGGTCACTTTTCTACTCTTTCCTTTGGCTGTCATCCTGTTCTATGCCTACTTCGTCCCCCTGAATATTTTGCATATTTTTATGATTTTTGTTATCCTGTCGATCTCTATAGATTATGCTATCTATACGGTAAAAAGCAACGATAGCCAAACCAAAAAAGCGATAACTTTCTCACTTATGAGTACTTTTGCCGGATTTGGTGTCTTGGTTTTCAGCCAGATCAATGCCCTCTTTTCGATGGGCATCATTGCGACACTGGGGATTGCGGCAATCTTTCTCTTGTTGATATTTTTATAATATACTCTGCCACCCTGAATGCATTTGCATAAATAGTCCAAGTGTAGGGTACAGATCCTCCTGTTGGCATAAAACTGGCATCTGCCACAAAGAGATTTGGCACATCATGGGCTTGACAATATCTATTGAGAACGGAAGTTTTAGGATCATCTCCAAAGCGACACCCTCCTGCCACCAAGTTTTGAGGAGGTGCTGAAGAGATAGAGCTGTAAATATTTATAGCTCCCATCTCCTTCAGTATATTTTCGCACTTCTTTGCAATATAGCCTCCCACTTTAACATCCTGAGGATGAGCTTCCAGGCGAAGTTTGCCTACAGGCATACCATATTTATCTTTATGTGTTTCATCCAAGCTTACAAAACAGTTATCATTTGGAAGCCAGTCGTTAAAGACCTCAAAGCGTATGCTTTTGCTTTCTGCAAATCTCCTGACAAGGCGCTCTCCCAATGCTTTACCCCATATTAGTTTTCCATCCTCTCTATTGTTCCTATTTGCTCGTAAAATAATATTTTGATGCTCGAACATAAACTCTACCAAGCCGCCTTTGAATTTACCGTCCTGCAAATTATCTATATAGTACCAATCCAATATGGAACGATTGACAAAAAGCCCAGTACTCATAAGATCTTCAAAATGAATATATTTTAGAGAGTCTTTATGTAACTCACCCTGTCCTGAGCCACCTGCAGAAAAAATCAGGTTTTTACCTAGTTGGGCAGAGCTGTTGGCAAGACCATTGGGATGATATATATTTGCAGAGTTAAGCAATAACCTGGCACTCTCATGCGCTTGCGCTGCTACGACAAATATCCTTGCAGATATATGTTTCTCTTTGCCTGTGATAGCATCTGCTGCCACTGCATACTCTATCTTATCTTTTTTGTCTGTATGCAGATACTTTACATGCGTATTGCTAAGGAGAGTCAAATTTCCTGTTGCCAGTGCCGGTTTCAGCAGTGCCTCCCTTGAGCTTCCTTTTGCGCCTGAGCTACAGCCATAGCTTCCACAAAAATTTGAGTAATAGCAAGCACTGCGACCTTCTTTATCTTGAGACAATACAGCGCGTGGTGTTACCAGAGATGCAATATTTAGTGCTTCGCAGCTCTTATCGATCAGGTCAGCCACTCTATTCTCTTTGGTTGGAGGCTGAGAAAAGTCTGCCTTGTTTCTTGGCGGTTCATTGGGATGCTCTATATACTTCCCCGTGATACCCACAATCTCTTCCGCCAAAGTATAATAGGGCTCCATCTCTTCATAAGAGATAGGCCAGTCAACTATATTGGCACCTTTGATCTCTCCATACTTGCTTTTGAGCCTGAAATCATCTGGATGCATACGATGCAGCATTCCACTCATCAGGTTTGATGAGCCTCCCACAACATTACCATTCCAAAAACTCCAACCAGACTCATAGGTAGGAGTAGCTACCCACTTGCCCTCTATCTTCTCTTCAATTGTATGGTACTCCTCAAACAAATTTGGAGTAACAATATCTCTGCGGACATAAGCCAGCTCGTCTTTGGAAAACTCCTCTCTTTTGATAAGGCGTCCTTTTTCCAATATTGCCACTCTGTACCCTGCCTTGCATAAAGTATACGCCACTGCTCCGCCAGCTGCACCTGAACCGATGATAACTACATCATATTTCATAATTCTATATACCTCACAGTTGGTCTGGGAACCCCACCGTATGATCCCAATGCTTTCCACCCCGCCTCTTTCACATTGGATCCGTAAATTGGATCTGAAAAGATGCCTTCTATCGTGAGTGTCATAATGCGAGAGAGCCAACTGCTTCCATAGCCTGTCTCTTCATAGGCTCTCAAAGCTCTCTCTTTTTCTTTGCCTGAATAAGAGATAAATTTTCCTTTTTCACGGCCCTTTAACTCTTCTGCTCCATCTATAACAAAGAGCCGTATATCTTTGTCGTAGGTGGGATGTGTAATTGTTTCGAGCAAGAACTGTGTGGCATTCATACTTTTTGCCGAAGGAATTTTGCTCCCTTCCGGAAAAAGATGTTCTTGTACAGATTGAATAGTTTTCTCTATAGATTTTAATGATTTGTCAAGTACTGCATCGCGACTATTCTTCCCCGCTAAAGAGCAGGACAATCCAACAATTGATCCTATAATTAAAAATTTTCTTCTTTTCATTTTACTACTTTTTCTAAATTATAACCATCGACTGTGTACTTTTTGTGCAAAGAAAATAGGGTCATAAAGTAAGTGTTATTTGTATTATCATAGAAAGAAAGAAAGTAGAGTTCCTCTCCTCTGTTTCAGGAGAGAAAAGGGTAAGAATGAAGAGTATTGGCTAGCCACACTTTCCTTGCCCGCATTTGCCTTTTTCAGGTGCACTCTTTGTTGTATTGGTCTCTGGCTTTGTCTCTTTAGTGCTATTTCCGCACTTTCCTGTGTCGCATTTTCCACTTTCGCACTTCATTGTTTTTGGTGGTGTCTTGTCACCGTCACCGCATTTTGCATTTGCTGCAGTCAACATCAATGCCATAGATCCAGCGAGTATAAATCCAAATTTGAGCAGTTTTTTCATTGTTTATCCT
>JAYEOH010000091.1:0-3085 GCA_034722775.1 Campylobacterota bacterium
CAGGGTTTGGCGTAATCATCAATACCTCGTTCAATCTGCATGGGCGGACAATTGTTCTCACAGCCAAAGATGCCATACTTGACTTTATCGACTGTAATATCGAAGAGCTTTATCTCGAGGGATACAGAATCACACGAAAATAATTTGGTGCAATTAAATGCACCCTACAGATTGCATGTGCAGGGTGCATTTCAATATATCTTTAAGGTAGGAGTAATGCAAATGTGGAAGTGGGGATTAAGTGTAATTTTCGTTTGGGTTCTTATTTTTTCGTCGGCATCAGGTGGCGATCGATTTGAAATTATTAGGTCTGACAGTGCAGGTGTGATCCGCGACAAAGAACTCGGTGTTTTGTGGGAGAAAAATTCTCCACTCAAGACAATGAAGTGGCAAGAGGGACTGACCTACTGTGAAAGTCTAAATCTTGGTGGTAGTCAGAGCTGGCGTCTCCCTTCATATGATGAGCTTATAAGTATCGTGGACTACGAGAATAATACGAGCTCTATTGCTACTGATGAGATATTCTGGGATAATATGTCCCGTAACTACTATTGGAGCGGTGACGCCGTCTCCAACAAGGAGAAGAGGAGCTGGGCGGTGGCTATGGTACAGGGGAATAGTCACTATTACCATCAAGGGTTCTCTATTAATGTCAAATGTGTTACGGGCAAATCTGAAAATTCTCCTTATATGAGAGATAGGAGTAGGCTGAAAGCTAAACTTGAGTGGCAGGATACTCCTTCCAACGAGACTCTAACGCTTAGCCAGCCAGACGCTATCAAACATTGTGAAAAACTTACTTTAAACAATAAGGATGACTGGAGACTTCCATCTTTGAAAGAACTCCAGACTCTTTCAGAGAGGGACAACTTTCGACCTGCTACTCCGAAGTCGATAAAATACTCGGCTCCCGAAAAATATTGGACATCCACCGGGAAATCCCGCTCTGAAGTTCCAGGTCATGCGTTTTTGGTGTATTTTGACTATGGAGATACAGGCACATGGTTTGGTGGGAAAAAGCTTCATTTCAGATGTGTAAGAGGGGATGAACAAGCCCCCTGAAAAGTATTTTCATCTAGCTGAATCGATCTTATTTAGGCGATCCTAACTCACAGAGGTGAAGGTCCCCTTTTTCATTTCTTGAGCATATCTTTGACATATAAACCAACATTCTTATTCATCTTTTTGGTGATATCATCTGTCTTAGTGAATACATTAATAGGTAAACCGCCCTTCTCTATATTCAAATAAAACTCATAAGACGACACCTCACATCTTGTTGAATTTTGCCAACTCTTTTTTAATCTCTATTATACTTGCCTGCTACACCAATATATCTATTTCCCCCTCAAATATCCCATCGCTGTAGCGATCAGATCATCATCGTCTTTACTAGGTGATTTTAGCACCAGCCGATCTTTTCCCTCTTCTGCAAACTCTATAAAAACATTTTGTTCATAACTCGATACTTTGGAGATCTTCTGCTCTTTTGCCAATACCTTCATCACAATGATGTCTATAAACTGCCTTGTAATCGTATCGGGCTTACCAAATCGGTCGGCAATCTCACTCTCGATCCCATAAACTTCTCCCACACCCTCACAGAGTGAAAGCCGGCGATAGAGCTCCAGCCGCAACCGATCCTCTTCGATCAGTTCTTCGTTTAAATAGGCATCAACAGAGAGTTTGATATCAACCTGCTGCTCCTCTTCTGACTTTTGACCGCTGAGTTCCCTGATCGCATCTTCAAGCATACGCAGATATAGAGAATAGCCGATCTGCTTGATATGACCGCTCTGGGCTTCCCCGATGATATTGCCCCCACCGCGAATTTCAAGATCGTGAAATGCCAGTACGGCTCCACTGCCTAGCTCAGAGTGTGATTCTAACGCTAGCAGGCGTCGCTTGGCATTATCGGTCAAATGTTCTCTATCCTCGACAATGAAGTAACCGTACCCCTCTTTTCCGCCCCGTCCGACACGGCCGCGGAGCTGATGGAGATCGGCGATACCGAAATTATCTGCACCATCGACGATCATCGTATTGGCATGCGGCATATGGATACCCGACTCCACGATCGATGTCGAGAGCAGCAGGTCATACTTCCCTGCCTCAAACAGCATCATCTCATTTTCTGTCTGGACAGCAGAGATCTGAGAGTGAAGTACCGCAATACGCAGGTCAGGAAGGATCTCTAAAAGAATTTTTCGCTTCTCCTCTATCCCCGCAATAGAGTTATAGACATAGAAAGTCTGTCCTCCGCGCCGCATCTCTCTGAGTATCGCCTCTTTGATCACTTTCTCATTGTAGTTTTTGACAAAAGTACGCACTCCTTGCCTCTCCGTCGGCGGGGTCAGAATTTCTGAGAAAGTTTTGATCTGAGAGAGTGCGAGGTTGAGGCTTCGGGGGATGGGCGTAGCAGACATACTGAGCAGATGGACATTGACCGCGATCTCCTTGAGTGCTTCCTTCTGTTTAACGCCAAACTTGTGCTCTTCATCTATGATCACAAAAGCAAGCTTGGCAAACTTGGCTTTAAGAAGTGCGTGCGTCCCTACAACCATATCGATCGTCCCTTCCTCAAGCCCCTTCAATACCTCTCTTTTGGCTTTGGGTGACGAAAAGCGATCAAGTTTCGCAATTTTGATATCATACTTCTCAAAACGCTCCCTGAGGCTTTTGTAGTGCTGTGCACTCAGCAGTGTCGTCGGTGCGACCATCATCGACTGATAACCGTTTTGGGCAGCAATAAAGATCCCGTTCATCGCCACTTCTGTCTTCCCGAAACCCACATCCGCGCTCAAGAGGCGATCCATCATTCTACCGCTTCCCATATCTTCGAGCATCTCAGTGATGGCACGCTCCTGATCCTCCGTATGCACGAAGCCTGCTTCAGCCATAAAAAGAGTGTGCTCTTCCATATCTGTCTTAAGGACAATACCTTTTTGCAAATGGCGTTGCGCCGAGAGATTGATGATCTGTGATGCAATGGCAAAAAGTTTCTCTCTGACCTTGCCTTTGAGTCTCTTGAAGCTTGCCTTTCCCAAACGATCCAATGCAGGCAATACTCCGCCCTCAGCAACAT
>JAYEOH010000092.1:0-10072 GCA_034722775.1 Campylobacterota bacterium
TAAGTAAAGGTGACTCACTGTTCATTCCGGCACAAACCAGCCATAGAGTACTCACTACAAAAAGCGGTACTCTCTGGCTTGCCGTGCATATCGGCTGAAGGGCACCTCCACTGCCACTAAGCTAAGGAACTGCAAAATAATAACTTGAGTATTTGAAGGTAAATATGGGTATAGATTTTGCTAAAGTTTTATGCAGGACTACTGCAGGTAATTCAAATAAAACTTTAGTGAAAGATATGACTTTAGTTACTTTTGAAATGTTCAAGTTATTATTTTGCAGTTCCTAAGGACCTTTTAGGAACCTCGAACTTGTTCGAGGCAAAAGCTCATACTTTGTAATTTCGGAATTGGCTCGAACAAGTTCGAGCGTCCTGAAGGGCACTTCTAATAATACACGCTAAACCAGGCACTTTCCGATCTCAACCTCTCTATATTCTACATCTACCAAAGCACAAGCGCGCTTCATGATGCCGGGAATCGTAAATCCAAACTTCTCAAAGAGCAGACCGGCAGGGGCGGATGCACCGAAAGTCTCCATCCCCAGCACATCGTCTGCATAGCGGTAGTACTCTGTGGCTGTTGCTGCTTCTACCGCCAACACCTTGGTATCTGCACTGATCACTCTGGCTTTGTACTCTGCATCCTGCTCGTTGAAGAGATCAAGACAAGGGACAGAGACGACATTGGTCTGAATGCCAAGCAGCTCAAGGTGACAAGCAGTCCTGAGACATAGCATCAACTCTGATCCGCTTGCCATCAAGGTCAGAGTAGCACTCTCTCGCTCTTTGACGATATAGGCACCATTGGCAACTTCTCCAAAATCTCTTTTGGGTTTAAGTGTCTTGAGCTTTTGACGACTGAGGACAAAAGCTTGCGGCGCATTGATCTCAAATGCTTTCTTCCAGGCCGCCACATTTTCCGTAGCATCTGCCGGTCTCCAGAGGTAAAAGTTTGGCAACGCGCGGAACTGGCTCATCTGTTCGATAGGCTCATGAGTCGGACCATCTTCTCCTACACCGATACTATCATGCGTCCAGACAAAAAAGTTTTGGATACTTGTCAAGGCTGCGATCCTCACTGCAGGCTTCTGATAGTCAGAGAATACAAAGAAGGTCGCATTGTAAGGAATCACTGTTCCATAGAGTGCCATCGCATTACAGATAGCTGCCATAGAGTGTTCACGGATACCAAAATGGATATTTTTTCCCCTGGGGAAATCTCCCATATCTTTGAGCACGGTTTTGTTCGATGGACCAAGGTCGGCAGAACCACCGATAAATCCGGGAACAGCGGCCGCAATAGCATTGAGTATCTTCCCATTACTATCTCTGGTTGCAACTTCTTTATCATTGCTGAAATCAGGGAAATTGATCGAAGAGAAGTCCGGACGAAGAAGGCGTTCCAGCGCTTCATTCTGCTCGATCAGCGGGGTCTCTTTGTGCCGATGAATCCACTCTTTTTCTGCAAGATCGCCCTGTTCTACGGCACATCTAAAGCGAAGCAGGACATCCTCGGGAATATAAAAATGCTCCTCCGGAGGAAATCCTGCTTTCTCTTTGGATATCCTGATCGTCTCTTCTCCGAGTGGTGCGCCATGGGTTTCGTGACTCCCCTCCAGTCCTTCTGCCCCTTTGCCGATAATCGTATTGGCGATGATGATAGTCGGTTTTGTCGCTTCTTTTGCTTCAGTCAGAGCGGTGTCTATCTCATCAAAACAGTGCCCGTTGATCTTGAGGACATTCCACCCTTGTGCTTCGAATCGCTTGGCGACATCTGCACTCCAGGCTATAGAAGTATCTCCCTCTATCGTGATTTCATTGCTGTCATAGATAAGAATCAAGTTCTTGAGTGCCAAATGCCCTGCCAGGGCACACGCCTCATAACTAATGCCCTCCTGAAGATCCCCATCACCGCATAGGCAGTACACTTTATGATCAATCAAATCACAGGTTTCTGAATTAACTTGATTGGCAGTATAGGATTCAGCCATCGCAAAACCAACAGCATTGGCAATCCCCTGTCCCAGAGGCCCTGTCGTAATCTCTACACCATCGGTATGACCATACTCTGGATGTCCCGGAGTTCGTGAATCCAGCTGACGAAAGTTTTTGAGATCCTCCAGCGTCACATCATATCCCCAAAGGTGCAGCAGAGAGTAGATCAATCCTGTACCATGCCCTCCAGAGAAAACCAGACGATCACGGTTGAGCCATTTTGGATTTTTGGGATTATGACTGAGATGCTCACTCAGTACTACGGCGATATCTGCCAAGCCCATCGGTGCACCGGGATGTCCCGAGTTAGCCTTTTGCACCATATCTGCAGCTAAAAATCTGATAGTATCCGCCATCTTCTTGCGCATTGTATTTGGCATATTTATTGTCCTTTGTGTCTATAAAGATATTGTGTCATTAATGGTTGTAAAGCAGTTTGCAATTTCTCATCGAAACCTTCAAATTGTCTTTGTAAATCTTTTGCAAGCGCATCAGCCTGAGTGATACTCTCTTCCAATCCCAAAAGATTGACAAAACTATTTTTGTCTTCGTCATTTCCTGTTGTTTTACCCGCCTCTTCATCACTCTGTGTCTCATCGATGATGTCATCCTGGATTTGGAACAAGAGTCCCAGGTCCAAGCCAAACTGATAAATCTCTTTCTCTGCTTGCGGCATCAATCTGGCGATCACTGCCCCCATCTGAAGACTCACAGCGATAAGCTTGGCTGTTTTATTCATATGCAGGAGCTTGACTTGATCAAGTGTCAAAGGAGTGTTTTCAAAATAGCAGTCGATCGCCTGCCCCAGCACCATTCCCCTGCTGCCGCCGTCACGGGCAAGAAGTTCTACCAATTTGATTTTAATATCTTCACGCAGCGGTGCCTTCGCAATAAGGTAAAATGCATCAGAGTTGAGAGCATCTCCTGCCAAAATAGCGGTCACTTCATCATAGCGCTCATGGAGCGTCTCATGTCCACGACGAAGCGGGGCATCATCCATCGCCGGAAGATCATCATGGATCAGCGAGTAGGTATGAAACATCTCCAGCGCCAGAGCAACTGGAAGCGCCGAATCATACAGAAGCGGCTCATAAGCATCAACAATACTCAGCAGCAGCATCGGACGGAAGCGTTTTCCTCCCGCCAGAAGCATATCGCCCAGCGCAGACTCATAAACAGGATGAAATGTCTCCACTTCCGGCAAATGAGACTGGAGATAAGCTTCAAATCGTTGCATTGTGCGTTTCACATTCCTCTACTCTTATTGGGGAGATTATCCCAAATCTCGAAATAGAAAAATTTGCAGTAGCGGTAACGCTTTTTTCTATTTCTGAATTTGGGATTATAACCAAATTAGAATAAAATACTCTCTATAATTACCCTATATTACTTTGCACTTTTTTGCAATCTCTTTGACGATCTCTTCAAGACTTTTATCTTCTACATTCACAACCAGATCCGCTACCGACTTGTAGGCTTTTTCTCTCTCATTATAAAGCTTTTCAGCCTCTTCCGGCTGAGCAAAAAGAGGTCTTTTTTGGAGTTTCCTCTTGGCGTTTTTAGAAGTGATTATACGATTGTATATCCATTCAAACGATGCCTCCAGGAGAACTACTGTGCCTACTTCCGAGAGCTTGTCAACTTTATAAAATCCACCTCCGCAACTGATCAGTGTTCCCGAGACATGCTCTCTGATCCAGTCAGCCGTCTCCTGCTCAAGTGCACGAAAATAAGCCTCACCTTTTTTTCTAAAAATCTTTTTGACACTTCTGCTCTCTTTGGATTCGATCAAGTCATCGGTATCTATATTGTATATTCCGTATCTCCCGGCAAAAGCCCGTGCAGTCGTTCCTTTGCCTACACCCATAAATCCGATCAAGATTATATTTTTCTTCAAAATTTTAACTCGTAATTGATTACACTGTATTGTATCGGTTTACGATCTTTTTGACCCGCTTTCTCAGATTTTTCACTGCAGCAACTGCATCTTCCCCCTCAGCGGCAAGGCTCTCAAACTCATCAAACTGAATCTTTGCCACCCAGCCTATCTTGTCATGCAGCTTGATTCCGACAAAACGAACTTCGCCAAAATGCTCTCTTGTCTCTCTATGGAGACGCTCTATTCTCTGATCAAGTGTTTTCACCTCTGTATGTTCTTTTGACATCACAATAACTACCTTTATTTTAAATTTGAAGCATTATAGCAATAAATTATATCAAAACAATTAGATTGCAATAATTAAATCTCTCTCAAACGATAATCCCTACAGGCACAATGCTTGCCGCTAATGCTTTTCAGGATGCAAATAGTTATCAATTTTGTCTCCTACAATAAACAGCTTATAGTTCAATGCCTTTTCTGTAAAAAGTTCTAAATACTTATCAATATTGGTGGCAGTCAATAGCCCCTCTTCTCTTTTGATGGCACCCAGTATCCAAGAATCTATTGTGTGGCTATAGTGAGATAGATCTTTATAATTGGCAATATCATCTACAAACGCATTATTCCCCCATCCATAAATTTTTAAATTTTTATACGTTTCACTTTTGGAAATCAAATACCTTACGCTGGCTTCCCATCTTTCAAATGCCGATACATGATACTGGGCAATAATGGCATCGTTGATTCTTGAATATGGAGGCAAAATCAATATAAACTCTGTACCGGGGTATTTTGAAACAAATCTTAAGAGTGTCTCATCAAGAAACTTTCTGGACTTTACGATATTTGTCTCCAATGATGGATCTATGCGTGCCTCCCCAAGTTTGATTGCATTTATTGTCTCAAGGATTGCACTGAAGGCAGCCTTGATCTGGACATCATCTTTTGCCTTGAACCAATTGTCCAAGCCGCCAAATTTTTCAGAATGCACTTTATGTATGTACCATGCATTGGGTCTGTCGAAATCGACTTTTTTCCCCATGCACCTTCTTTTACTTCTGGGAAGAAATAGACATTTGAGATATTTGCTGTTCATATAGGCTTTCAAATCGTTCCAAGGATTCTCATCATAGAGATAATCCCAATTAGAGAGTGCATATAGGCCCTTTCCGCCTTTTTCTGTCCCGAACAACCCGCCGCTGTCAAGAGAAAATATGACTTTTTTTATCCTTTTTTTTCTGAACGCATAATCCAATACAATCGCTCTTTCATAAAAACTGCTGCCTGCAAGTGAAATATTGACAAAACTGCCGCCTAACTCTTCAGATGCTTCTCTTGAAGAGCTGTTTTCAATAATACTGGTACCTATGATGATGGAGTCAAATTTCCAATTATTGATGATTCCTGCTGCCTGCTCTCTCATATTTGGCTGCAGATACTCTTTGTAGAGCCAGGGTTTGTGAAATAGCCTTAACGGGTCATAGAGAAACAATACGCCAAAAAAGAGTATTGTCAAAATAGAGGATGAGAGAATAAAGGTGAATACTATTTTTTTGTTTTCCATGCCTGCATCCTAAAAATTGAAATAGATAAATTCTGTATAGGGGGATAGCGATATATATAATATCGAAAACATAAACAGCAGCGAAAAATAGATGGCGTAGCTTCTTTTTAATACTTTTGTGTTTTGAAGATTGGGATAAGAGGTAATTTCATGACTATTTCTAAATCTTGTCACCACCAGAAGCATCACCCCGATCCAAATAAGCACTTTCGGATCCGCAAGGGTTTGACTTGCAGCAGCTGCAGCATCAGATAGTACAACTGTAGATTGGGCAGAAATTACACTTTTGATATCAACCATTCCGCTCAAAACTTTAATGGCATCGCTCCACTCTTTTGCCCTGAAAAATACCCATGTGGTATTGATAAAAAGAAAGGTGGTAAGCCATGCTGACCAACCCCACATTCTCAACCCAAATCCTCTCCATGCCCTGTGGATCACAAGTGCCAAACCGTGCAGGAGACCCCAAAATACAAAAGTCCAGGCAGCACCATGCCAAATACCGCCAATGATGAAGGTGGTCATAAGATTTGAAAATATCCGAAACTCGCCTCTCCTGTTTCCGCCAAGCGGGATATAGACATAATCTCTCAAAAATCTCGAAAGTGTTATATGCCACCTTCTCCAAAAATCCTGTATCGTGGCAGCCTTATATGGACTGTTGAAATTGATGGGGAGCTTGATATTGAACAGCAGTGCCGCGCCTATCGCCATATCGGTATACCCGCTGAAATCAAAGTATATTTGAAAGGTATAGGAGAGACTCGTCGCCCAGGCTTCGTATAGATTCAGGACTGTTGCCGTATCAAATCCTGCCGTAGCCCAGAGCGCAAAAGTATCTGCTATCACTACTTTTTTAAATAAACCTATAGTGAATACAAACAAACCTATAGCAATATTTCTATAATTTTTTACAAAATTCCAACGAGAAGCGAACTGCGGCATCATCTCCGAATGATGGACAATAGGACCGGCGATAAGCTGAGGAAAGAATGTGACGAACAGGGTGTAGTTTAAAAAGTCGTACTCATCCGTTTCTCCTCGATATGAATCAACCAGATAAGCAATCTGCTGAAATGTAAAAAACGAGATAGCCAGAGGCAGTGCCAAATGTAACAGTCCAGCAGAGCCATCAAAGATCAAGTTAAAATTTTCAATGAGGAAATCAGTATATTTGAAATAACCCAGCAGCGCTACATTTGCGATAATCCCAAAAATCAACAGTGTTTTTTTATGAATTCGAACTTTCTTATAATTCTCATTCAGTGAGTTTCCTATGACGAAATTGAACAGCAGCGAAGAGAGTATGATCGGGAGATAAGAGATATTCCACCAAGAGTAAAAGAACAGCGAAGCAAAAACCAAAAAGCCTTTTGCACCAACCATCAATCTTTTTTGGAGCAAGAAAAAGTATATAAAAAAACTAAGCGGCAGAAAAATAAAGATAAATTCATAACTATTAAATAGCAACTATATCTCCTGCTCACATCAATCTTGATTCTTTGGAGGTTCCTTATGCTTTAAATAGAAGCGGCAAACAAGGAGATCATATAAAACAAGGAAAGTTTATGATAAAAAGCCGCTTCTTTAGAAGGAGTACGATGACCGGGAGCAAACAAGGAAGGTTTACATTTTGGACAAGGAGTAAAACAAACTCCCGACACCGCTTTGAAAGATTTACTCTTTCTTAAGTGTATTATAGTCTATCAGGGTAAACGGTTGGAAAATCAATGATTAACAAATAAATAACTCACCGGGCGAGTTGTTGTTTTTCCGTCCCGTCAAGTACAGGTACAAATCGGCATGCTTCGATCGCTTCACTGCTGATGCGTCCTCTGCGTTTATAAAATCGTGTGATGATCTCCATCGGTCCCTGCTGTACCGGAGCGATCAATATCCCCCCCTCTGCAAGCTGGTCGAAAAGTATCGGAGGAACCTCTTTGGCTGTAGCAGAGAAGAGTATCCGCTCATAAGAAGCATACTCTTTCCAGCCTCTCTGTCCATCATCGAAGCGGGTAAAAACATTACTGATTTCCATCTCTGTGAAACGGACTCGTGCCTCCTTCAGCAGTGCATCAATACGCTCGATCGTAAAAACACGCCGGCAGATTTGGCTCAAGATAGCGGCCTGATAGCCGCTGCCGCATCCTACTTCCAAAATACTGTCAACTTTTTTTAGTTCCAGGTGCTGTGTCATCTTGGCAACGGTGAGCGGGGAACTGATCCACTGGCTGGCACCCATAGGCAATGCATCGAGCTTGTAGGCAAGATGCCGAAATCCTCTAGGCACAAAAGCTTCACGGTCGATACGCAAAAAAGCATCCCTCACATGGGGGTCCAATGCAAATTCTTTTTCGATCTCCTCGACCATTTTACAAAGCTTGATGGTTGCCGACATTGTCTCTCTTCTCTTGAAATAAATTGGATTTTATCCAAAATGCCATTAAGTTAAGGATATCAGGCATTAGTCCATGACAATATAACGGCGCATCTTTTTGATCTCAGCAAAATCCACAACACCCTCGATAGCGATACTGTCGTCATCCTGTATCACTTCACCATTGGGTGAGAAGATCGCTGATGAGCTTGCCATATCGGCATCACTGCTGTTCGAGACGATGACATAGCATTGATTCATAACAGCCAGTGCGCGGGGCAGAATCTCCAGATGGCTTTTGCGAGGCAATCCCCACCGTGAAGGCACGAGTACGATATCCGCTCCCTCTATCTGCTTCCACAGCTCTTTAAAGCGCAACTCAAAACAGATGATCAGTGCATACCTGACTCCATCAATCTCAAAAAGCTTAACTCTATCCTCTGCTCCTGCCTTCAAATAACGATCTTCGTCACCCAGCTTAAAAAGCTTCACTTTCTCCTGCTGATGCACAATCGTATGGTTATGAATGACAACAGCCCGATTGACAAAACTATTTCCCTCTTTCAGCATAAGGGTTAAAGCCAGAACCTGGTCCCCTATGACTTTCCTGAGGATCTCTATCGCTTTTGCAGAAAAGCTGGCAGCAGCTTCGATATGTTCATAGTCATAGGCTGTCAGGTAAACTTCCGGTGCAATGATCACCGCTTTATCGTGATGCTGTTTGATCAGGAGGAGAAGCTTGTCAAGATTTTTTTGATACTCTTTTTCGCTGGGAAGCTGCAGTGCAACAACTCCCATCTTTTTTCTTGCACTCATTTGATGCCCCAATCTTCTCTTAAATTGTAAAGATTATACCCGCTACCTCTTAAAATCCAAGTTTTTTTGATACACTTCGAAAAGTTAATAAATTATATGAGGAATCTCTATGAAACAACTCGAAGAAGAAAATATCGATCAACTTCTTGATATCATCAATCTCTACCCTTCTATACGGATTATGCAAATTAGCGACGGGAGTCATCTGCTGAGCAAAAAGATCAGCCAACTCTGTGAAGAGAATGAGTATGAATTCCAGCTCAACTGCAATAGTGACATTTTCTACCAAAAGTCCATACTCAAATATGCTGATGCCGACCATGTCAAAGTTAAGCTTATCAACCTCGAGCAGCCTCGTTATGCTATCCAGGCAAAAATGTATGACTACCTCTTTGTCAGCAGTACCATTCCTGATGCGCAGAAGAGCTCTTTTCTCAAAAAAACCTATGGCGCGATCAAAAATGCCGGTATTATTATTCTCTTTGTTTCCAAAGGGGAGAGTGCCCAGCATGACCTTTGGACTCAACTACTCGAAGATAATAACTTTGTCGCTACCAATATACTCGATATTTTTTCCAATTATGATCTAATCATCTCCAAAAAAATGCATGGCTGGGGCGGATAAAGAGTCACTAAAAAAGTTTGGCTATACTTCCAAAATAGAATGGATTTTCAGAAGGAAAACAATGAACAAAATAGCACTCTCCGCTTTAGCGGCACTGGCAATAGGAAACAGCTCTCTTCAGGCTGAAAACTCAGGGCTATATCTCGGGCTTGGATATGCTTATACTACTATTGAGCTGGGCGTATCGGATGATCTCTTCAGTCTCCCGGCATTTGATGTTGCAACTGACAGTATCGTTTTTCTGGCAGGATATGACTTCAACGACTGGATCGGAGTAGAGGGACGCTACTACTGGAATATCTCCTCCGCTGTTGTCGATGAGATCAATCACTATGGTATCCTTGATGAGTACAAGGCAGAAAGCTTCGCCTTCTATGCCAAACCGCAATACAGCTTTGATATGCTCTCAATTTATGCACTCCTGGGGGTCACGATGAATGACTACACTCTCCTTTTGCAATCGAATGACGATACGCTATTTTCATGGGGAGCGGGTGCCAAGTTCAATTTTACAGAGAGTTTTGGCGCATTTGTTGACTATACCGACCTTGGAGAGGCTGATTTTCTGATCACGACGGGACTCAACTCCTGGAACTTCGGTATCACTTACAAGTTTTAACCCGGATTATGCAATAGGATTACCGAAAATAGTGCAAGTGCTTGGTGATTTCTATTGCATAATTCGGGTTTAAGCAGAAGTGGATGCTGTGCTTTCGACACTCTCCAATTCTCTGATCTTTGTAACACAGGCCTTGATCTTGACCTTGTACTTTTCCATATCCTCTTCGATCCAATGCTCCTCCATATTATCCTC
>JAYEOH010000092.1:10172-14497 GCA_034722775.1 Campylobacterota bacterium
TTTAAGCAGAAGTGGATGCTGTGCTTTCGACACTCTCCAATTCTCTGATCTTTGTAACACAGGCCTTGATCTTGACCTTGTACTTTTCCATATCCTCTTCGATCCAATGCTCCTCCATATTATCCTCCGCAAACTCCAACTCTTCTTTTTTGGCATGATATAGCTTCAAAAGTTTTCGTCTATATATCTCTATTTCCTCTTTTGACATCTTTTCCATCTGTTTCTCCTTAAATCTTTTTTTGCACTACTGTTTCAACTTTTCAGCCACAAGTTCATTCACTACTTTTGGGTTTGCTTTGCCCCCTGTAGTTTTCAGAACTTGACCGACAAAGAAACCTAACAGTTTGGTGTTGCCTGCTTTGAACTTAGCGACATTATCTGGGTTTTTTGCAATGACTTCATCAATAATAGGCAATATTTTAGAGGGATCACTTATCTGCACAAGTCCTTTGGCTTCAACTATCTGTGTTGGATTTTCTCCTGTTTTAGCCATCTGCTCAAAGAGTTGTTTGGCAATTTTACTTGAAATCGTCTCATCATCAACCATTTTAACAAGCTCAGCTATTTGCTTTGCATTAAATTTCAGCTCATTTATTTGCTTTTCTTTTAACTCTCTAGCTACCTCATTGGAGACAATATTAGCTAGACCTACAGGACTATTGAGCACTGCTAAAGCTTCTTCATAAAATGATGAGAGATGCTCATCGCGAGCTAGAGTATTGGCTACTTCACTGTTAAGTCCAAGTTCAGAAGTGTACTTGTCAAATAGTGCTTGTTCAGCTTCACTCATAGCTGCAGCTTCGCCATCTACTTGTACTTTTTTATCTTGAGGCTTAGATACAGATTGCTCTGCATTTTTCTTTGATTTGGATTTTTTGGCCCAAGAGTCTTTAAGGCTGACAATTTTATTAAATACAGGCTTTTCATCTCTGTAGTCAACAGGGTCAGCATAAAAATACCCTTCTCTTTCAAACTGGAATCTCTCATCAGGCTTCTCGGCTATCACGGCAGGTTCTATAAGAGCATTTTTGATAACTTTCAGAGAATCAGGGTTTATATCTTCCAAGCCTTCGGGGGCTTCATCTTTGAACAGTCTATCATAAAGCCTTACCTCAACTTCTTTAGCCTCTTTGGCACTCACCCACTGAATAGCACTTTTTACCTTGATACCGCTTGTGTCTGAGCCGCTTTTAGAGTCAGGGTGATACTCTGCTTTTATCTCTGTGATATTGCCATCAGCATCTTTGACCACCTCTTTGCAGGTAATGATATAAGCATGTCTGAGTCTCACTGGCTGTTCCGGCGTAAGACGAAAGTACCCTTTGGGAGGGTTCTCCATAAAGTCATCACGCTCAATATAAATATCCCTGGAGAAAGGTATCTTTCTTGAACCCTCTTTTGGCACATCATGCGGATAGTATGAAGCATCAATCTCTTCAGAGCCCTCATAATTTTCGATCGTTACTTTGAGTGGGTCCAGCACACACATAACACGCGGTACTTTTTTATTTAGATCATCTCTTATAGAATATTCAAGCTGTGCAACATCAACCATAGAGTTTGCTTTCGATATACCTATTTGGTCACAAAAATTCAAGATAGATTCCGGAGTATAGCCTCTTCTTCTATATCCGGCGATTGTTGGCAGGCGAGGGTCATCCCATCCACTGACCTGTCCCCCTTCAACCAGTTCCAAAAGCTTTCTTTTGCTCATAACTGTATAGTTGATGCCCAGTCGAGCAAACTCATGCTGATGAGGTCGTAACGATGTCAACCCAAGAGTGTCAAGTATCCAATCATAAATATCACGGTTGTTTTCAAACTCCAGTGTGCAGATAGAGTGAGTAATGCCTTCAAGATAATCAGACAGACAGTGAGCAAAGTCATACATCGGGTAAATAGACCACTCATCTTTTGCTCTAAAGTGATGCGAATGCCTGATACGATACAGAAGCGGATCCCGCATTTTCATATTGGCGGCGGACATATCAATCTTGGCTCGAAGAACATGTTCACCGTCTTTAAACTCACCATTTTTCATTCTCTCGAAAAGGTCCAGATTTTCTTCAACCGTGCGTTCGGCGTATTTGCTTCGCTTTCCTGACTCTGTAACAGTACCCCGATATTCCCGTATCTCCTCTTCACTTAGACTGTCAACATATGCCTTGCCCATCCTAATAAGTTCAACAGCATAATCATACAACTCAGGGAAATAATCAGAAGTAAAATGTACATTGCCATCCCAATCAAATCCAAGCCACTCTACAGCATCTTTAAGAGCCTCAACATATTTCGTGTCTTCTGTAGTTGGATTGGTATCATCCATTCTAAGGTTGCAGTGACCATGATAGTCCTCTGCGATACCAAAATTGATACAGATAGATTTTGCATGTCCAATATGCGGGAACCCATTAGGCTCCGGAGGAAATCTTGTAACGACCTCTTTATATTTGCCTGATTTTAAGTCCTCTTCAACTATGGTACGTAAAAAATCTTTGCTCTCGCTCATTATAATTTAGCCTTTTTATTTTTGAAACTTTTGCACGAGTTGTATTTTATCAAATTTAGTGCTTATAGCATCTTATGCCAAATCAAAGGAAGGCATATCCCTATAGACACTTTGGAGTGCTTCGAGTCGAACGATGAGCCTTGAAAACTATTTCAAATAGGGTGTCATATCTACCGAATCTTCACCCGTATAAATTTTTGCTTTATTTGCTGTTTATTTGTATTATTTTTCATTTGTCTTTATTGTAGCCTATCTGATGTAAATAGTCAAATTATTCGTATCATATATGATGTGACTAGAGGTCTTAATCGTATCTTTTTTATTATGTTTTGTATTTTCTGCACCTCGCATGAGTTGTGATGAGAGAACTGAAGAGATCAAAACGACATTCTATCTGTTAAAAGTTTAAAATAATCCTCAGACCAAAAGTCCAATTCGGATCTCTCTTTTATAAACACTTGCACATCTTCCTTGGCTTTTTCTATATCTAAACTATCTATCTTCTCTTTTAGTAATACTTTTAGATGCTCACCAGTCAGTCTCTCTTCACTCTTATAATTTCCGCTTTCTAGCATTCTCTCTTGCAGATGTTCCAGGTTTACCTTTATGCCTCTTTTGACATACCATTCAAAGTCGTACCAGTCTCTTCCCTTGACTCTTGTTTTCCAGTTCCTAAATAAAACAGCATGTAACTTCCCTGCATAAAGGTTCGGTAGTGTCATAGCTATGATGTTAAAGGTCGTGGGCAATATCAGGGTATGAGAAGTAGTTTGAAACTTAAGAGGCGGGCTTGTATCTACTTCAAACTTAATTTTGAGCTTTTTCCCACTATACACCCCGTCCAGTATATTGGAAAGGTCATCTATCACTATATCTAAGGTATGTATGGAGGTGTCATTTTTCAAAAAGGCAGATTCTATATCACTCTCTTGTGATTTAGTTTTTTTGCGAAGTGTCATCTTGATGCCAAGTGCTTCAAACTCATCGAGGACATAAGGAAAATAGGTTTCTATGTCAAAGGTAGGGTCTTTACTCAAAAGTGCAAAATCCATATCTTCCGAGAATCTATCTAGCCCATGAATGATGCGCAGTGCCGTACCTCCATAAAAAGCAGCTTTTTGAAAAAACCCACCGCGATACAACCCCAAAAGAGCAATCTCTTGATAGACTTCCTTCAGGGCATTGATCAATGCATCTTCACTCTTTATCTCATATTTTGAGAGCATTTGTTCTATCATGTTCATGTGGTCATACCCTTCAACACTTTGTATAAAAATTCTACTTTTTTAGACTTGCTTATCTCGGCATACTTTTTCACAATATCTACATTAAAGTCAAACAACTCATCCTTGTCTACACGCAAATCTTCTTCCAAAAATAGCCACATCGCTTTTTGGGAGCTTATCTTTATCCCTTTTGTGGCAAAAATCTTATCACATAATGCTTTTTCTTTACCTGCCATCATGAAGTTCCCCTGTTTAGACGAAACTATTTCTACCCCTAAAACATACAGTGTTTTATCTATATGCTTGTAGCTAAATGTGCCGTAATGCGTTGAGAAGCTTTTGGTTCTTTTGGTTGTAGCTGAAGTGACTTCCTCCACTCTCTCTGGTGTGATGCCATGGTAATGGAGTGCATATTCATAAGAGATGTACGAGGGTCCCAGTAGATTATTGGCTATGATCTCTTTTGAGATGAGTTTTTTGACATAGGGTGAGTGATAGACATAAAGTCCTTTTTTCAAAGAGGTTAAAAGTCCCTGTTTTTTCATGTACTTTATTTTGTCATTAATGTATTTGTAACCATTTTCTTTTAG
>JAYEOH010000093.1:0-3020 GCA_034722775.1 Campylobacterota bacterium
TATCAGGCGAAGGGAATCTACCGCCCTTATCATAACTGTACAATGAAGTCAAAAAGTATCAATAACTTCTGCCCTGTATGCAAAAGAGCTATCCGAAAGACGATCGAGGGAGGTACGGATTGATTATGGGCAAACAGTGGAGACGACCTGACTTTTACACATATTTTATCACTTTTCTCTTCCTTTTTACCAAAAGCCTATCCTCCCCTTCTTCCCATCAAGTTTCATTTTTTAACTTGCAAAGTGGTATCATATAGCTACTTCCAGAAGGAAAGGATGTATGATGCCGGACAATCAAAACAGCGGTTCTGAAGAGGTAAACCGGAATGCAGATCAATCGACCAAAGAAGAGAGCCAAAAAGCTCCAGCTATTGACATAAATAACCTGAAGGGGCTGAGTCAAGATGAAGCGAAGGATCGGATTGACAAGTATGGCTATAACGAAATAGTAGAAAAAGAGGAGAGTTGGGCGCACCGACTTTTCAAAAAATTCTGGGGCCCTATCCCCTGGATGATAGAAGTGGCGGCGATCTTATCGGCTATTGTCCAGAGGTGGGAGGATTTCGGCGTGATTATGGCGATGCTTCTCTTCAACGCATTTGTAGATTTCTATCAGGAATCAAAAGCACTGAGTGCCATTTCTATCCTTAAAAAGAAGTTGGCACGCAAAGCATTGGTCTTCAGGGAGTGGAGCTGGCAGACTATCGATGCCAAAGAGATCGTTCCCGATGATATCGTCAAAGTCAAGATAGGTGATGTCGTTCCTGCAGATTGTGATCTGCTGGGTGGTAGTGATTTTGTGCAGGTTGACCAGGCGGCATTGACCGGAGAATCATTGCCTGTCAATAAGCTGGTTGGCGAGTCACTCTATGCCAATGCCATCATCAAAGAGGGTGAAATGGTAGCCAGAGTGACGGCTACGGGGCTCAATACCTACTTTGGCAAAACGGTTGGCCTCATAGCAAAAGCGGAAAAAGAGGAGAAGAGTCATTTTCAAACTATGGTGATGAAAGTCGGTAATTTTCTGATCATAGTTACCCTGGTACTTATCGCCATCATTATCGCTGCCGGAGTTGAGCGGCATGAACCTCTTCTGGATCTGCTGATTTTCGCTTTGATTTTGACCATCGCGGCGATTCCTGTTGCCATGCCGGCAGTATTGACTATCACGATGGCACAGGGTGCCGGTGCACTGGCACGAAAAAAGGCGATCGTCACCAAGCTTGCCTCTATTGAAGAAGCCGCTGGTATGGATATATTGTGTTCGGACAAAACGGGAACATTGACACAAAACAAAATGACATTGACTGATCCCTACTTGCTAAAAGGGCATAGCAGAGATGAACTGATGCTCTATGCCGGACTCGCGAGCAAGCAGGAGGATCATGACCCCATAGAGGCACCGATTTTTGACTATCTTTTCCAAAGCAAGCTCAACGATAAACTCGCAGAATACACATTGAAAAAATATCTTCCCTTTGATCCGGTACACAAGAGGACAGAGGGTACTTACGAAGGTAAAACTTGTATGGTTTTCACCAAAGGTGCACCGCAAGTGATCATAGAGCAGAGTGACGAAGGGGAATTTGACAAAAAAGAGGCATATGCCCAAGTAGAGTCCTTTGCCTCCAAAGGCTTCAGGACGCTGGGTGTGGCTTATCGCAAATGTGATGAGCATCTTTATCATTTTGCAGGTCTGATACCTCTCTTTGATCCGCCGCGTGAGGACTCAAAAGAGGCGATCAAGAGAGCCAACGACAAATCGATCAAAGTCAAAATGATAACCGGAGACAATATCGATGTCGCCAAATATATCTCAGGACTTCTGGAGATTGGTGACAATATCAAAGATACACGCGAGCTTAAGGGAGAATCTATCGATGGATACCTATATCTCTCTGAGGTACTCTCCAAAGCAATTACACAGCAATCACATCCAGGTGCCACAGAAGAGGTAATACAAAAAGAGGTTGATGGTATAATGAAGCGTGTCAAACGTCAGCTTTACAATATGCCTATCCCAAAAGACACAGTCAAAAAACATGAATTTGAGATCATAGATGCGATCGAGTCGGCAAATGGTTTTGCACAGGTCTTTCCCGAGGATAAATATCTCATTGTTGATAGTCTCCAGAAGGCTGGTCATATCGTAGGCATGACTGGAGATGGTGTCAACGATGCACCGGCACTCAAAAAATCAGATTGCGGTATCGCGGTCAGTGGCGCAACTGACGCAGCAAGAGCTGCAGCAGATATCGTACTAATGGCACCGGGACTCACAGTAATCATCGATGCAATAAGCCAATCGAGAATCGTATTTGAGAGGATGCACAGTTATGTAGTCTACAGAATCACTGAAACCATCAGACTATTGCTGTTTATTACACTCTCTATTGTGATGTTCAATTTTTACCCTATTACTGCTATTATGATCATCCTCCTGGCACTGTTGAACGATATACCGATTATGACGATAGCATATGACAATACAAAAGTGAGAGAAAAGCCTGTCCGGTGGGATATGAAAAGTATCTATGTACTCTCCGGTTGGCTTGGAGTCGCTGGTGTAATCAGCTCATTTATACTTTTTTATATCGTGATGATCTACCTCAAAGCCTACCCTGAAAGCTCTGCCTATTTCCCGGATATTCCAGGCTGGATCGATATCAAAGACAAACATTCGTATCTTGGATTTGTGCAGTCACTCTTCTTTGTCAATCTGACAGTAGCCGGGCATTTTACTATCTATAATACCAGAATATCGGACTGGTTTTTCAACAAACCCTACCCCGCCTGGAAGCTCAATCTGGCACTTTTCCTGACGGCACTGGGCGGTACACTTGTTGCGATACTTGGATTTGGCCTGATGACAAAAATCAGCTGGCAATGGGCACTCTTCATCTGGGGATATGCTTTTATATGGTTTATCTTTAATGATGCGATCAAAATGCTGCTCATCCGGTACTATAGAAAAAAATATGGCGAAGATGCAATCTAGGTAAAAAAGTATAAAGCGAATT
>JAYEOH010000094.1:0-5607 GCA_034722775.1 Campylobacterota bacterium
ATAGATCCAAAGGCTGCTCGAAAAGCCTACTCCTCAATATGCTTCAAGAGAATGGAGTGAATCAGTTCACTGTAGTTCTTGAAATCCTTCTCTTTAGTGGCATCTCCGCTTCGAAAATTCTTATGCAGCTTTTCCATCTTTTTTTTGCTCTCATCATCGATCCAATGGGTCCCAAGAAGTGTTTCGCTCTCTATGTAAATCTTACTTCTGTCTGCGTGAGGACGGGTAGCGACCTCCTGGGTAAAATAGAGTGTGCGTCGCAGTAAAATATAGGGAAAATTAATATTTTGCATAGGACCCGCCTCAAGCCGTCTGCTCCCAAGTTTTTGCCCCAGCACTTTCATCTCTGCTATTTCTCCAAACCCAAACATTGCGCCTGCTCCGCCGACCAGTGCCCCGATAGCAGAGCCCATCATCAAACTCGTTCCTCCCAATGCCAGATCAACACCGGAACCGGCCAGAGCACCGGCTGTTGCACCGGTCAGCATCATCTCCTTTTTACTCAAGCCAAAGAGTGAAGCACTCTCTTTTGAGAATAGATCCATCTCTCCAAAAAGCGATATCATCTCCTCTTTTTCCAACTTGCTGTGATGCCATACTTTGGCTATCTTCCTTTGTGCCTTCTCTTCGAGCTTCCGCAGGTATCTCTTGTATTTTTCCAAAACTCTCTCTTTCTCCTCAAGAGTCGCCGCCTCTCCGACTATCGACAAGGAGGCAACATAACTCAAAGAGTTTGTGATCAACTCTGTGATCAGTTCTGATGAGTCATCGATCTTTTGCTGCTGATAGCGCCTGAATATCTCAATGGATCGCTTCACCAAAGGTGTCCACTCTTCATTGAGCTGTGCCATACTCTCCAGCAGAGCGATATGCTGTGAGAAATTTGCCTCCATGGGATTAAAGACTCTGACCAGTCTAAAGTAGTGTCCCAGTGCCCGTTTCCACTCTTCCACATAGTCTGTATCATCTATGAGGTTGATCAATGCCATCGATGGCTGCCCAGTCCAGCGCAGTATCTCCATCTCCGCTTCATATTCCGGTCCATAGGGCTTGGATCCATCCACCACATAGATGATACCTGCCCCATTCAGGATCGGTTCAAGCAGCTCTATCTCATCTTGAAAACGCGGATCTTCGCGGTGCTCATAGACAAATCGCCTCACTCTATCCGCTTTTTGATCGGCAGAAATCTCCTCCTGCTTGAGCCAGGCAAGCACTGCTCTGGACCTCTGGAACCCTGGTGTATCATAAAGCTCATAGAGAGTTTCGCCATCTATCTTGAGAGGGAAAGAGCGTTGCCTTATTGTCGTCCCAGGGGTATTGGATATCTGTACACTCTCATCATGTGCCAGTGTCGATACGATACTGCTTTTGCCTTTGTTCGGATGCCCCACTACTGCAAATCCCGGATAAGTATGAATCATCGTTTCATCCTTATATTCGCCGCTTTGAGTTTATCGACTTTTTGTGCCCAAATCTCAAAAGCATCATCTGCAGCCCGATAATCCTGCTCCATCGTACCCAGAGGATAGATCGTGATCGAACTGCTCTTTTTTTGACTGAGTGCCGTCAGGAAATCGATAAAATCCATTGTCGGAGGCTCCCATGATTTGACATAAAACAGGATATCTCCATCAGCATCGTCAATCACCTCCTGATCCTCTTCCAATGAATGCAGCCCCCCTGCTTCATACATCACTTTGGCATCAATCCCTTCAACTTCGTTGAAAATCATTAGCAGCTCCCTGTCAAATGCCCAGCCAATCACAGCATCATAATGCTCTTCTATGACTTTGTCAACCACAATATCAAGATGCTCACTTATCTCAAACGATGGCTCCAGCACAGGTGCATCCATACTGATAAGGGGCTCCTGCATCTGACGAAGCATATCCCGTACACCCTCTATCGAAAGAGTTGCCCGCCCGATAGCGCGCTGAAGGCCGCTGCTTGCCAGGAGGAAGAGCATAAACCGTAAAATCAGCGCATAAAAGAGTGTCGTCATTGCCAAAAATTTCCACCACTCGCCCAGCAGCATGGCAGAAGAGATCATGTCGCTGCTCAGCTTCCCTCCAAGCCTGAAATAGTGACTCTTCTCAATCAGCTCCAGAGAAGGCAGTGCCTGGGGGAAAAATTCTCTCCACGGCAGAGCGATCATCGAGAGAAAATGGTGGAACTCCTCAGGGGTAATTTGAAGAGTCGTACTCCAGCCAAACGCGATATCTTCACTCGCCACAACTCCTATCAAGGCGAGAAAAAGCCCCAAAGAGAATGCCAATGCAAGCTCCTGGGAACGCCTGATCACAATCCAGTTTCCAATCAAGGGGTTGATTTGAAGGTTATTGACCACTTCACGATTTTTTACCGGCAAGAGCAGAACGATCCGCTCCATCCAATATGCAGGCGACAGATGCACCAGAAGAGTATCGGCTTGATTGGCTCGCATCATTGCCCAGAGAGTCATCGTCATCGTGAGCAGAGGCAGGAAAAATACAGTAGCAAGAAAGTAGAGAAGATTGACAGGCTCATTGCCGCTATAGTGAAGCAGTCCTGCGCCTGAAAAGATACCTAGAAAAAATGCAATGATCAGGAGTATCAGTGTGGAAGAGGAGAGGAGCTTAGTCAATCTCTCACTTATAAGCGGTACAGGGAGCAGATGCCTATGCGCCTCTGTCCAGCTTTCAAGCAGCGCTATCGGCTTGCTCAGCAGGGATTTGCGCGATAGTCCAAAATTGCGATTCTCTTCGTGTGAACTTCTCTCACCCTGCATCAATCCCGTAAGATCGATATACATTTTGAGGCTGGAATCTATTTTTGACATCAATGCTTACGCCCTATTTCGACTCATTTATTTTCTTCGGGGCATCCATAGATCATACATCGCAGTTTTTCTCTATATGCTTCATGGTCATAGTCAGATATACGCGCTACACCCTCTTCGACAGCCGCTTTTGCTACTGCGGAGGCGACCCAGATCAATGCCTCTTTATTGAAAGGCTTGGGAATGATATGCTCTTTTCCAAATACCAAATTTTCATCATGATACGCTGCTTTGACATAGTAGGGGATAGGCTCTTTGGCGAGCGCTGCCAATGCTTCTGCCGCAGCCAGCTTCATCCCTTCTGTGACCTTCCTGGCTCGAACATCGAGTGCGCCGCGGAAAATAAAAGGGAATCCCAGTACATTGTTGACTTGATTGGGGTAGTCGCTTCGGCCTGTTCCCATGATCACATCATCTCTGACTTTCAGAACCTCTTCGGGCAAGATCTCCGGAACAGGGTTGGCAAGTGCAAAAATGATCGGTTCCGCTGCCATTTTGGCAACCATCTCTTTGGTCAAAAGTCCGGGACCGCTCAATCCCAGAAACATATCAGCACCCTCGATGATGTCTGAAAGTGTTTTTGCATCTGTCTCCATAGCAAAGGCTGCCTTATAGGGGTTCAAGTCGGTTCTATCCGTCGTGATCACCCCTTTTCGATCACACATATAGAGATGCTTCACACCCAGGTCGCGATACATTTTTGCGCACGAAATTCCTGCTGCACCGGCACCATTGACTACGACTTTGACCTCATCGATCTTCTTTCCGGAGAGTTCGAGTGCGTTGAGCAATCCGGCAGAAGTGATGATCGCTGTACCATGCTGGTCATCATGAAAGACAGGGATATCCAATGCTTCCTGGAGTCTTGTCTCAATCTCGAAACATTTAGGAGCCTTGATATCCTCCAGGTTTATCCCGCCGAATGTCGGTGCGATCGCTTTACAGGTCGCAATGATCTCATCAACCTCATGGACATCCAGTTCGATATCAAAAGCATCGACATGCGCGAACTTCTTAAAGAGGACAGATTTACCCTCCATCACAGGCTTGCTTCCCAACGGACCTATATCTCCAAGTCCCAACACAGCTGTACCATCAGAGATGACTGCCACAAGATTACCTTTGTTGGTATAAGTATAAGCGAGCTCTTCATCCCTCTCTATCTCAAGGCAGGGAATAGCCACACCGGGAGTATATGCCAGGGAAAGTTCATTTTGTGTATCACAGGGCTTGGTTGTTTCGATACCGATCTTTCCGCCTAAATGATACTTCAGTACCTCATCTTTTGCACTATTACTCACTCTTTATCCTTTTAATCCTGATTTTTACGCTAAAAATTACGGTATTATACAGCAATCTATGTTACACTAAACTATGAAAAAGATCATTTTGTCCATACTATTTTTGATACAATTTTCAGAAGCAGAAAAAGCCATCGATGCAGAGATGCTCTATCTCTCAAACGGCTGCCCAAGCTGCCATGGGTTTTATGCCCAGGGCGGAAGTGCTCCAAAACTCCAGGACCAGAAGGAGAAGGTGCTTCTCAAAAGACTTCACGATCTGCAACGGGGAATCACACGCAATGCAAATGGTACGATCATGATCTCCTTTGCCAAATCACTTGATGAAAATCAGACCAAGGCGATGGCACACTATCTGAGCATCATCAGAACTTCTTATGAAAATCGGGACTATATCGACTATGGCGAACACGCTGACGGCGGATCGTAGCTTATCAGCATTTACAGGTCGCCTCCAATAATGAAAAATATTCCGCAAAAAAACAATTTCGATCATATCCGTCTTTTTCTGGCTCTAAGTGTCTTCCTCTTTCATGTGTCAGACCTGACGAAACTGACTGACTTTCAATTTTTAACCAGCTTTGTCAATGCCGAAGTTGCAGTACATTCATTTTTTATCGTGAGCGGCTTTCTTATCTTTATGAGCTATGAACGCAGCAGTTCGCTCAAACGCTACCTTATCAAGCGTCTCAGGCGTATCGCACCGGGCTATATTGCAGTTATACTCCTGAGTTTTCTCTTTCTGAGTTTGCTCAGCACCCTGCCAATTTTGGACTATTTCACTTCACCGGAGAGTGCCAAATTCCTCCTTGCCAATCTCACAACGCTCAATTTCCTGCATCCCACACTTCCCGGAGTTTTTGAAGATCATCCCTATACGGCTGTCAATGGTGCCCTCTGGACGATCAAGATCGAAGTGGCATTTTATCTTACCGTGCCGCTTATCGCCTACTTCTATCGCTGGGTCAGTCCCGGAAAACTGCTGACTGTTATTTTTATACTCTCTGCACTTTACTACTTTGCCATGGGCTATCTTTATCAACAGGGACACAATCCGGTCTTTGCGATACTGCAGCGTCAACTGCCTGCACAAATGATGTTTTTCAGTGGCGGTGCACTACTCTATTATCATCTCGATCTATTCAAACGCTACAGCCATATCCTGCTGTTTGCCGCTATTTCAATCTATATCCTGCAGACTCTTATCCACACACACTATCTCTACCCTCTCTATGCGCTCTCACTCTCCGTGATCGTCACCTATCTGGCTCTCATCTTCCCCTATCTCGGGCATATTGCCAAATATGGCGATCTCTCCTATGGTATTTATATCTGGCATTTTCCTCTCATCCAGATCTTTATTTATCTGCGTCTCTTTGATACACATCCGATACCGGCACTATTAGGGCTCACTACAGTTGTACTGATTTTTGCCTGGCTCTCGTGGCACCTTGTGGAGAAGCCATTCCTTGGGAAGAGATCACA
>JAYEOH010000094.1:5707-14452 GCA_034722775.1 Campylobacterota bacterium
GCCTCCATATTCAGTACAAGTGTCTCTTCGATAATTTCCCGTATTAAATTTTCGTCTATCTCATTGATGTCAGAAAAATATAGATGCCTCACAATCTTACCATCGCCTCCCAGGAAAGGATATTTTTCTTGCAGTGCAGCCCCCTTGCCCAGTGACAGGACAAAGGTGTCGCCTCTGTCGCGCAACATAGCCACAACAGCATACTCATCACGATAAGAGGTCTGTTTTGCATTTTTTGTCTCTTTGATCTCCTGGAAACTGAGCAGTATTCCCCGCAGCTTGAGAAATATTTCCGCATATTTTCCATTTATATCTTTATCAAACTGCATTTCACTAAGCCTTAATTATGGGGTTTCTATCACCACTTTTACCTCCTGATAGCAGGCATTGTCACCCTCTTCGCTGATGATGGGAGGTGTCAGGAAATTGACCCCCACAGTATTGGCCGTGATCAGCACGCAATCACTGCGCAGATCAAAGCTGGTACGCACGATAAATTCGCAAGAGCCATACTCTGAGCTGATGATGACCTTCTCATTGTTGACATAGCCGAGACTGGGGTGCATCTCAACCTTGTTATCTCTACCAAACTGAGTATTGAGCGCATGTTTTGCCTTGGGAGTAATGAGCCAATACTCTCTCTTTCTGATCTTTTTGTCGCTGAGTTTTCGATATTTGCGCAGATGCTTCAGGCTTTCAAAATCATCATAAAATTCATCGATAAAGACAAACTCATCATCACCCTCTTCTCCAAATCCATCGCTGTAAGGATTTTGAGCATAGGCAGGAGAGCGATACCCATCTTCATTCTCATCACACTGCTCAAGCCAAAAATTGATATAATAGTGCTCATCTCTGAGTCCATCAAGCTCCATTCTTTTGAATATTTCCTGCACAAAGTCATACTCGCTGATACCAAACCCGCTCTCTATCACTCTATTCATCTTCTGTACGGCGTGATGCCCATAACTGAGCCTGACATCCTCTTTTTCAAAGAAGTTTTTGGCAGGGATGATGATCTTTGCTCTTTTGCTGGTCTCATTCTCATAGAGGCCAAAATAGATGAGATTGTCTACGCTCTCCAGCGCTTCGATAACCCTGCTGCTCTCAGGCATACTCTCAGCAGGGTTTCCGCCCTGGACCAGCACTGTCGTGAAATCACCGAATGCTGTCGTGGCTTTGGGTATGCGCTTGCACTTCACATCGAAAGGATTATCAAATCCCAGTTTTGAATTTCCCGGATAGCTGACCCCGCACCCCTCTCTGCCAAACAACCCCAGTGTCGCAGCCAAAGAATCAATCGCCCACAGGACATAGTGGCCTGTACTGTATTTTTGAACACCATTACCCACGAGGAAGACGACTCTGCCGCTTTGCAGGTAACCGAGAAATGTTCCCATATCACCCAAGTCCAGTCCGATGTGTTCCAATATCGCCTTGATGCGAAACTCTCGGGTATAATCATAAAAATCTTCATACTCCGAAGCAAACTCATCCATCCACTCTGTATCCTCTGCATCTTCCATAAAAGTAAAACGCGAAAGCATCAAAGCGAGATAAAAATCGCTCCGCGGCTTGATCTGCAGATGCAGGTCAGCTTTTTTTGCCAGTGGCGTAGAGACTGGGTCGATGACTACGATCTTTTTACCTTCGAGATAGGGCATGATATGGCTATTGGTGATCGTCGGATTTCGTCCCCAGACGACTACCACCTCTGCTTTGTCGATCTCCTCAGGAGGAAGTGTACGATTGACACCCCTGCCCTCTATGATCCCTGCATCTCCTGCCCCATCGCACAAACTACCTTTGGTCAGAGTTCCTCCAATCTGCTCAAAAAGCAGATCAGTCACTTCCTGCATCACTCCAAAATTCCCCGATCCCCGCCATAATAAAGAGCTTTCATCCAGGGCTTTGGCGACAGCATCCAGCGCCTCCTCCATCGTCACTTCTGCACCATCTATGGTGGGCTTATCGATACGGGGATAGCTGAACATATCTCTATTGAGGAGGCTGCAAAGAGCTCCTGTGTTGGTGTTGCCGGCCAGCTTGGGAAAATATGCAGGGTCGACAGTCATCGCACATGCATCCGGACAGTCAAGTCCACAGGCTGTTTTGATCATTTGAGTTCCACCTTTACCAATCTTGAAAAATGCCCTTCAGGCGTATCGATATAAATCTCTGCCCGATAGGAGGAGATGAATTTTTCATCCGCGCTGCTCCATACTTTATCTACTTTGTATGCTGTCTCTTTGCCATCGATAAACACATGCTTCTCTCCGATACCTTTCAATTCAGACGGCTCAAGAAAAAGTGTCAGTTTGGCACGGGTATGATCCTGGATGGTCGCCAGAGGCGAACCCGGATTGACGAAATCCCCTTTTCGAACTGCCAACTTATAGAGATAGCGCTCTTTAGGACGAATACTTTTCTTTTCGATACTGTCCTTGAGTTTTGAAATCTTGTAATCCATATCGAGAATCTGTTTTTTCAGTGTCTCGATCTTCTCTTTTGTAGAGAGATACTGATTTTTTGCTGACACATAACCGCTAAAAGCATTGTCTTTTTGTGTTTTTGAAGCAGTTGCAAGGCGGTTGAGCCGCTCAAAATAGTCTTTTTGACGCTTGAGAGTATCTCCAAGACTGCTGACGATCTCCTGATTGATTCCCAGCATGGTACGCAGCATCTCCTGACTTTTCATCGAGGCATTCAGATCGACCTGATCGAGATGATCATCCAGACGGATCACCTCTTTGTCCCCGATCATCTTCCCCTCTGCTCCCAGATCGACCTCTACCACTTGTGCACTGACTGCCGATTTGAGCACTACGCTTTCAAAAGGTTCCACCTTGGCATAATGCACTTTGGCAAAGACCACAACAGGTACAAAAAGTATCAATATATACTTCATAATAAACTCTCTTCTTCTATAGATTGATGCATTATACCAAAAAGAGTATAATAGTGTATACGGGAGGTATCCAATGAACAAAAGTATCAAAAAAGAGGTATTCTCAACCATAGACTCGATCAACGAAAGAGTGATAGAGATCCGCCGTGATCTTCATGCTCATCCTGAACTCTCCGGACATGAGGAGCATACCAAGTATCTCGTCAAGGGGATACTGGAGATGCAGGGATATACGATCCGTGAATTTGATGATCATTTTGGTCTGATTGCTGACTTGACAGTAGATGACCAGGCAGTTATGGTGGCGATCCGTGCGGATATGGATGCCCTGCCCATCACAGAGCAGACAGAAGAGCCTTATCGTTCCAGAGTTGAAGGGGTGATGCATGCCTGCGGGCACGACAGTCATACTGCTATCGCACTTGGAAGTGCTATCGCGATGGCGGAAAACAGGGATCACCTTCCCGGAAATATCCGATTCATCTTTCAACCCTCAGAAGAGAGCAAAGAGGGAGGAAGCCTGCAGATGATAGAGGGCGGTGCCCTGGAGGGTGTCGGTGCGATCTTCGCCCTGCACGCTTACCCCTACCTTCCTACCGGACAGATCGGCTACAAATATGGTGTCATGATGGCATCCGCAGATATCTTCACGATTGAAATCTTCGGCAAATCAGCCCACGGAGCCAGGCCGCATGAGGGTGTCGATGCCGTCCTTGTCTCCTCTATGGCAGTCAATTCCGTCAATCACATCGTATCGAGAAGAATCGATCCTCTACACCCTGCCGTCATCACTATGGGAACCATAGAGGGAGGCAAGGCCGGCAATATCATCTGCGACCATGTCATCATCAAAGGAACAGTGCGCACGATCAATGAAGCTATACGAAAAGATATTCCCAAGATGATGGAAGAGGCGATCAAGGGAGTTTGCAAATCAATGGGGGCTACCTATAATTTCGGCTATGTTTTCGGTCAGCCTGAACTGATAAATGACAATAAAATGGTCGATATCCTCAGGGGCGAGGCAGAAAAAATTATCGGAGCAGAAAACTGTATCGATTTGGTTGATCCGGTGATGGGCGGAGAAGATTTCTCTGAATACCTGCAGATAGTTCCGGGTACATTCTTTCGATTGGGCACCTGCAGTCCTGACAAAAACACCTGTGTACCGCAGCACAACAGCCGATTTAATGTCGATGATGATGCCCTGCAGTATGGGATGAAAATCCTCTCGGCTACCGCTTTGGAGTTTCTCTCCCAAAAGCGAAACGATGAAAAATAGTATTACGCTCAAAATACCCAATGAACTGGGCAATTGCCCCATTGTAGTAGCGACCATCAGTACTTTTTGCAAAAAAGTCAAATTTGGCAAGGGTAGTTGCAAAGAGTTGATAAACGCTGCCAAGCTGCTGATACACAATGCTGTCATCCATGCCTATCCGGATCAGGAAGGATGGATCGAGATCTCTCTGCACTCTTTTGGTCATGGTATCCGTATCGATGTAAGAGACTGGGGTGTTCCAATGGCAAAAAGTACATTTGCATCTCCTGATTCCAATCAATATACGGAAACCGGATTTGATCTTGTGCATAAACTTGTGGATAGCTTCCACTATAAAAATCTTGGGAAAAAAGGAAAGGTTTTTACTATCATCAAGCGCACCTCATTTCCTCTATCAGTCTGTAAACCGATCAGAAGAAAGAGCGATCCATTGACGGGGAGAGACAAGCAGAATATCCTGATCACAATTCGTGATTTCCAAAAGGGCGATGAGGAGAGTATTGCCAGGCTGGTCTATCAAAACTATGGTTTGAGTTTCGCAAAAGAAGATTTCTATTATCCTGTAAGAATTCTTGAGAAACAGGGAGAAAAATTTCTCTCTATCGTTGCACTGTACGAGGATGAAGTCATTGGACACTTTGCTCTGATATTGATGCCTGACAGCAATATCGCAGAAGTAGGTATCGTAGTTGTCAATCCCGACTATAAAGGATTGGGAACTATGAACAGGATGTTTGATGCCTTGATCGAAAAAGCTGAAGAGATAAAACTCAATGCCATCTTCGGCAGTGCTGTCATGTATCATATCTACAGCCAAAAAAGCAATCTCTCTTATGGCTTCTGCGAAAGTGCTTTGCTTATAGGAAAGACACTTGACAGTGTTCATATAGAGGGTAATAAGCTGACGGAGAAAAGGGAACGGGGATCCACTCTTATTGGCTATCTATTCTTCAATAATAGAAAACGATTGCTTTTTCTTCCCAAGCACTACCAAGAGCGCATTATCACCTGCTATAAACACTGTGGCGTCTCCTACTCAGTCGAAGCAAAATCAGAAGATGGCACACCGATTCATTCTCACCTTTTGTATCGATATGATCCCCTCAGCAATATAGGAGAGATCATTATCAATCGGTATGGAAAAGATTTCAAGTACAAGTTCCGCCTCCTGCTCAACCAGCTTCGGGAAAAACAGTGTGACATGATCTACGCTGATATTAACCTGGAACAGATTCCTCAGATCGACAAGGTCATCAAACTGCTTAACGATAGTAACTTCTTCTATTCAGGCATTCTCTATTTCAAACATAATGATCAGGATTATCTGCGATTGCAAAATCGAAACAGTGATAAAATAGGGAAAAGTAATCTGGTCTGCTATTCTGAATACTGCACTACTCTATTGGACTATATACGCAAGGATGAGGGCAGGATAAAGAGAGGATAGGTGCAGGTCTACAGGGGTAGTCTTCTTTTGATTTGGTATTACTCATCTTTCATCTCATGGAGCATCATCGTAGGATAGGCAAACTCAAGGTTGTTCTCCTGGAGGATACCTTCTATCTTGTACATGACATCTTCTTTGACTCTGAGCCACTCCGCCCAATCCACAGTACGACTGAAACAATAAATTAAAATATTGATACTGGAATCTGCAAACTCATCCATATAGACCAGTGTCGTATTTTTGACCCCTTTATAGTCTCCTATAGAGACTAGCCTGGCTGCCCTGCCTGCGCTATAACCCGAAGTGGTTGCCTGTGCGATATCAGGATTGTTTTTGAGCATCTCCCTGATATCATCTATCGCTTTTTTGATATCAGCAAAGTCAGACTCATAGGTGACACCGACACTCATCTTGATGCGCCGCCCTATGCTTCTCCTGCTCCAGTTTGTGACGGCAGTATCTGATAGATTGAAGTTGGGGATCGAGATGAGAGCATTGTCGAAGGTCCGTATGGTGGTAGCCCGCAGGCCGATCTCGACAACGGTACCATTGACATCTTTTGTTTCGATCCAGTCACCCTGCTCAAAGACATCTCCGAGAAGGATAGAGATTGATCCAAAGATATTGGCGATACTGTCTTTCGCTGCGAAAGCGACAGCAGCACCCGCTATACCCAGACCTGAAAGAAGTGCAGTGAGATTAACACCCATAATTTTGAGTATAATGATCAATGCCAGCACAAAGATCACACCATGAGTCACTTTAATGGTCAGGTTGATCACTTCATTTCTGAGTATTTTACTCTTTTTCATCTGCTCTAATTTCAGATAGGCGATAGTGTCGGTGATACGGTAGAGAAGAAGTGCAGCCAGTATGACATAAAGTATTTCAAAAATTTTACCGATACTGATACTCTGGCTATCGAAATCCATAAAAATCATCAGTGTTAACTGCGCAACAGCCAATGAGGTGAGAATCGTGAATATATTCATAATATGTGTATGGATATATTCAATATCATCATCACTGATATTGTAACGACGCAGGATGTATGTCACGATGAGGTTTGCAATATACTGAAAAACATAAACAAAAATAATGACGCTCAAAATCAGGATAATTTTGCTTGAATCCAAGGATAGATAAGAGAGATATCTATTGAGCTTTTGCCCAAATAAGGATGAGTTGATCTTGTTGACAAAGCGCAAAAATTTTGAATCGGTGATCTCTGATGTACGATAGATGAGTGAACTGTTCTCTACCAATTCCGAGCTGAAAGTGTTGACGATATTTTCCAGATAGGTTAAATCCTGAATGGCTGACTGCAGTGACTGAATGACAGGACTCGAAGAGTCTTGATCGGCGGAAAGAAATTTACTTTTATCCAATGGCTTATATGTTGAGAAGAATCTCTCGATACTTGCACTCACTTTGTTTTTAAATTGTTTTGGCGAGCCCTCATCAGTCTGCCTCACTATATCGTTGAGCATCACCCTGATATCATTCCGTGTAGAGTAGTTTTTCAGCATCACTTCATCACGCATCACTGCATTGGTGTTGCCTTCGTACCTGTTGCTGTTTTTACGGATATTCAATCTATTTATTTTATCACGGTATGGGTTGTTCTGCTCCAAATTTATCTTTTTGTCAGTCACATACTTCATGAAAAAAGCTTGATAATCATCTCCCTGATCATTCTTGGTCTCTACCTTCTTGTCAAGGGAGAGATTTTGATCAAAAAACATACTCTCAATACCGATCTGACTCTTGATGAAGTTATCTAAAGTGCTGTTGATATCATTGGCCGCCAAAGAAGAGGCAAAAAGCAGGGAAAGTAAAAATATAATTTTTTTCAAAAAATAACCTTTTTCTGGTGTTATCTATCTGTTTTCAAAATATTCTTTGAAAACATCAATCTTTCTTCTCTGCACTCTTCAATACCATCACAGAGGCTGTCAAGCCAAAACGAAGCTCAACCCCTTCTGGCAGTCTGTCCAATTTGATGCGAACAGGAATTCGTTGTGCGAGACGGATCCACTGAAATACAGGCTGGACACTTGGGAGGAGGTTATAACCTGGGTTTCCGTCTGAATGTGAAATGCCCCAAGCTATTGACTCTACTTTTCCAATAAGGGGAGTATCCGGATATGCAAGGAGTGTAACCACTGCCTGGTCTCCTACTTTTACTTCAGGGATAGCATTTTCACGGAAGAAACCGAAGACCCAGTAGGAGTTTTCATCTACCAGAGCCAAAATAGCTTTGTTGGCTGTTGCCTGTGAGCCTATCTGGAAGTTTATATTGGAGACATAGCCATCTACCTCTGCATAGACTTTCGTAAAAGAGAGGTTGAGTTTGGCTGTATTGAGTGCTTCTTTAGAAGAATCAATATCCGCCAGGGACTTATAGTAGTTTGTTTCATTTCGGACCAGGTCTTTTTGTGATACCGCACCTTTGTCTTTGGCATAAATATTTTTCACGCGTTCGTACTCTATCTTTGTACCTTTGGCAGCCTCCAGAGTACGCTGCAGTCTTGCTTCTGCCTGATTTAGCTTAATTTGATACTGTGAAGGATCAATCTCAAAGAGCAGATCACCTCTCTTCACTTTTTGATTATCAACTACATGGATTTTGATGACCATACCATTGACACGCGGTGTGACCTGGATCACCTGTGTGCGTACTTGTCCGTCACGGGTCCAGGGGTTATCTATATACGATTTATATTTATTGTATGCAAAAAATGCAGCGACTCCAAGAATCGTAAGCGTAAGTAGAATTTTTACTATTTTCTTCATCATTAACCTTTAAAATTTGATCCAATATGTATCAATCAAGACCATATAAAGTGCCATAATCGCAATAAACAGATACGATGGCGCATAGAGATAGCGTGTAAGTTTCAGTTTGTTCAGAACTGTCACAGTAATAAGTGCCGCCAAGAAAGAGAGGAAGGCTACCAGTATCAGTGGTGAGTAGCAGACATCACCTATGGAGAGTTCATGCGGGTATGGGTTTGTCACTATTGCATTCCTTTAGGAAGTTTTGTCATATCAGGATCAAGATACCTGCCCCAATCCACACGCTTCTTCATTTTGGCTGCTGTCTGG
>JAYEOH010000095.1:0-8501 GCA_034722775.1 Campylobacterota bacterium
CTATAGAAAAGTATAGCACAGACAAGAGCATGTTATCCTTTTGCTTTTTCCATAAATCTCAAAATAGAAAAATTTGGGTATACTGAGGTTCTTAACAATTTTTCACTCTATGATATCTAGAAAATTACTGTTTTTTTCAGGAGGAACAAATGAGCCAGGGACTAATCATTTTTATAGCCATTGGTGCTATACTATCTTATATTCTTGTGGGCTTTATAGGAGATATTCAAGACGAAGATGACAAACTCATCACACAAGAGAAGTTAATAGCCAAAGAGGATATGACATATCACCAGAAAGATGTTGTGGGGCAAACCATTCTAGTCTTCAACAATGACTCTTTTGAGAAAAAGATCGGCGTATGGAAAAGAAGCCCTCTGCATCAGGAGTTTATGGACTTTTTTCCCAATTTTACCGAGATGAAATCATTTATCGGTGATCGTATAGTAGATGCTGATTTTCAGCAGAGACTTACCAGACAAGTTGATGAAGCCGAAGATGCTTTTTTCTCCGGTGAGATCACACAGGCACAAGCCAAAGAGAAGCTTGATGCTTTTGTAGCGGAACAGTAATGAGGGCTGAGATACTCCTCTACATCGTCGTAGCTGCTTTCTTTGGCTATTTTCTATTGGGATATATCAAGCAGGCTGAAGGAGAGGGAGACAAGAGCGTTTTCGGACACAAGGCCTCTATCCAGGCAGATAACAGATTGCACCACAAAGACAGTATCGGTCAAACCATACTGGACTTCTCAACCGCCTCCGAGGAAGAGCAGACAGATATCTGGAAACGAAGCCCTCTGCATCAGGAGTTTATGGATCTCGTCCCAAATTTTACAGCTATGCGGGATTTTGTGCAGGGTCGCATCATTGGTGAAGATTTTAAACAAGAGCTTCTCAAACAAATCAATGAAGTAGAAGATGACTTTTTTTCGGGGAAGATCACAGAGAGAGAAGCGAAAGAAAAACTCGATTCGTTTTAGGAATTGTACAAAAACAAATATACCCAAATAGCGCAGGAATTTTGTTTCTAGTTGGATTGTCTCAAGAGGAGTATAGTGATTCTATACGACGATTGAGACAATTCGACTAGGAACAAAAGGACAAGTTAGATGGGTATATTTGTTTTTGGGAGATTCCTTAGTCTTCTCCCTTGATCTTTTCTCTCCATTCAGCAAGATTTTTTTCGAAACCAATATCTTTGCTTTCGTAAAATCGTAGATCCTTCTCTATGTAGTTCTGCTTCACCCATCCGCCAAAATCATGAGGATAGAGATAATTTTTGGCATGAGTCTTAATGTGTGCAGGAACAGGATGCATTTTCCCCTCCTTGATCATTTTCTGTGCTCTGTTGATTGCCAGATAAGCACTGTTGGACTTGGGAGAGGATGCGAGATAGATCACAAGCTGCGAAAGAGAGATGCGCGCTTCCGGGTAACCGATATGTTTCACGATATTGAGCGTTGAGCTGGCAAGATTGAGGGCATTGGGGTTGGCATTACCGATGTCTTCACTCGCCAGGATCGCCAATCTCCTTGCGATAAACTCTGCCGGCTCACCTCCATTGATAAGCCTGGCAAGATAATAAAGCCCGGCATCGATATCGCTCCCCCGGATACTTTTGATCATCGCCGAAGTCAGCTCATAATGGCTGTCGTCTTCACTGCTTCCTGCCTGCATCGCATAGGGGCGTATTTTTTTGAGGGTTTCAAGAAGGAGAGGGGTTTCGATGGCGATACCGCTCTCCAGGAGATTGAGCATCGCCCTCGCATCGCCGCTGCTGGAACTGATGAGGAAGGATTTTATCTCATCCTCTGCCGCAATTCCCTCAGCATCCAGTACCCGGTCGAGATAAACTTCCATAGCCTGCTCCTCAAGTCTCTGCAATTCAAAAAGATGCGAACGAGAACGCATCGCGGCAGTCATACTGTAGTAAGGGTTTTCTGTCGAGGCACCAATGATCAAGGCACTGTTGTTTTCCATAAATGGCAGAAGAACCTCTTGCTGATTTTTACTTAGCCGATGAACTTCATCGATAAAGATTAGAGGCTTCTGCAGTGCGTTGGCATAGTTTTTGAATACTTTACGCAGATCTTCGACTTTCAGTGTCGTAGCATTCATTTCGAAAAAAGGTTTGTCCAGAACCGCAGCAATGATTCTCGCAAGTGTCGTCTTGCCGGAACCCGGTGGCCCGTATAAGAAAGTATGCGGAAGTGCTTCTGCCTCAATAAGAGATCTCAGGGGTGCTTTTGGACTTAGGAGGTGACTCTGGCCTACTACTTCATCCAGGGTTTTCGGGCGATATTTCAGTGCCAAATTCATATCGATCTCTTAGTGCCTCTCATCCGACCTATTTCGGCTTTTCTCTTCTTTCTCTCTTTCTCTCTGTTTTTTTAAAAACTTATGGAGGTCATCATATTCTCTGCGGGTAAAAAAACGGGTTTTGTTGCTTGGCAGATTATTGAGTTCAATATCCCCAAAGGCAACACGCTTCAGGTCAAGAACCTCTGCGTCAAAATGGGCAAAAAAACGACGGAGTTCCCTATTCTGCCCTTCTGAGATTGTCACACGCAGTTTGGTAAAGTGCTTGCCCTGCGCACGGAGTTCAAAACCATCAAAAGGCTTAAATACCATCGAAGTGATTTTGCTGCTGCTATGTGCACCGGCACGGGCATCATTGAGCGTCATTCCCTCTTTCATGGCAGCAACCATCTCTTCTGATACCGATTTGTCAATTTTGAGGTTGTAGGTACGCGGCAGCTGACTCTTCATCAATACCTCGGCGACATTTGGAGAATCCGTCAAAATCAACAGTCCCTCAGAAGCATAATCGAGTCTTCCAACTGGTATAAAATGCCTGAATTTCCCTGGAAGCTTGTGGTAGATTGTCGCGCGTCCTCTGTCATCTTTTTTGGTGACGAGCACCCCTTTGGGCTTATTGTAAACAATAACTGTCAACTCCGTGCGCTGCTTGACAGCTCTGCCCCTGACGGCGATAAAGTCTTTTTCGTCCACATCACAAGCAAACTCTTTCGTCACTTTCTTGTTGACAGTCACCTCTCCCTCTTCGATCAGCTTGTCTGCTTCTCTTCTGGAGTACTTACTGTTATGCGATATAAATTTGTTGAGTCTCATAGGCTGTCCTCGATTTTCTATTCTCTAATTATTTGCTTTTGATGCCTGCTGCAATCAAATCATGGATATGAAGTATGCCCGATATCTTCTCTGCTTCATCCGTGATCACAAGCAGCTGAATACGATTTTCTTCGATCAGCTCCAATGCATCACTTGCCAGAAGCTCCATATTGCCATAGCTTTTTGGATTTTTGGTTGCATAATTAAGTGCCGGCTTACTGAGGTCAAAGTCCTGGCGCATCAATGCACGCCTCAAGTCTCCATCACTCAGCACTGCACAGAGCTTCTCCTCGTCGTCCACAAGAAGTACTGTGCCCAGCTTGCCCTCACTCATAACGATTACTGCATCTTCCAGTTTTGCATCTTTATGTATGATAGGGAGTTTTTCTCTTCGCATCAAATCTTTGATCTTGACAAATAGCTTTTTCCCTAAGCTTCCGCCGGGATGAAAGGAGGCAAAATCTTCTTTCTTGAAGCCTCTTTTTTTCATTAATACAACTGCCAGGGCATCTCCCATTGCCATCGTCCGGGTAGTAGAAGTGGTCGGTGCAGCACCCAGGGGACAAGCCTCTTTTTCTACGCCTATAGAGAGGACCACATCGGCGTATCGGCCGAGTGTTGAATCTACTTCCGCTGTCAGTCCGATCAACGGAATATCAAAGCGCTTGATATGAGGCAGTATCTTGACCAGCTCTTCACTCCCTCCGCTATAGCTGATCGCCAGTACCGTATCGCCTTTACTGATCATACCCAAGTCCCCATGCAGGGCTTCAGTGGGATGAAGAAAGAAACTGGAGGTCCCGGTACTGGCAAAGGTAGCTGCCATTTTGGCGCCCACCAGCCCTGACTTTCCTATGCCCGTGACGATTAATTTGCCTGATGTAGACTCTATCAAATCTATGGCATCCAAGAAACTCTGATCCAGCTGTTCGGCAGCTTGTATGAGTGATTCCGCTTCGATGTGAAATGTTTCTCTGGCTATTTTGAGAAGGTCCATAGCTTATCTCCTTTCCAAGAGGTTATTTTTTACCTATACCCTCTAAGGAGCCGAGGGCAGTTTATATTAGACATAAAAGAGTGTAGGAATAATGATCGGGTAGAGTTTCTTTATTCTTATGACATGTTTTCGGACGATTAGTCTTATCTCGTTTTCTGCAATTTTGGATGTCAAAACCTGATCTGGCTTGGCATTAAGCAGAAAAGTTTCGATCAAATGTGTCACTTCTTCAGAAAACTTTTTATCCTCTTTGTCCGGTACGAGACCATGCGTCATTACGATCGGCTTGCCCACTAATTTATGTGTCTGCTCTGAGATTTGAACAATAACATTGACAATACCATCTGATGCCAATTTCTGCCTGTCAACAATAACATCATCATGGATCTCTCTATTATTTTGATTGTCAATAAATGTTTTGCCTGTCTTGACAGATTTAACCTTTTTAAGATATTTCGGAGTGATCTCCACCTGGTCGCCATCACTCATCAAAAGTATATTTCTCTCATTGACACCACACTTGGCAGCAGTTTTGGCATGCTGTGCAATATGGTTGTATTCACCATGGACAGGCAGGAAAAACTTCGGCTGCACCAACCTGAGGATCAGCTTCTGCTCCTCCTGTGCCGCATGTCCGGAGACATGGATATCAGCAAAATCCTGATAACGAACTGTTGCCCCTGTCTTGACAATATAGTTCATCATTCTCGAAACAGAAGCTTCGTTGCCGGGAATCGCTTTGGCAGAGATGATGATCGTATCGGTCGGTTTGAGCTTGATATGTCTATGTTCGTTTGTTGCCATTCTAAAGAGTGCCGCCATATCTTCGCCCTGTGAACCGGTTGTCACTATCATGACTTCATTGTCAGCGTATTTATTGATCTCATGCGCCTCTATGAAGTGTTTGTCTGGAATGTCAACATATCCCAATGCTCTTGTCACTTCTATATTCCGCTCCATTGAGCGCCCGATCACACAGATCTTTCGGTTGTGCTTGATCGCTCTCTCCATGGCTTGGTAGATACGATGAACATTGGAAGAGAAGGTTGACATCAGCAGTCTCCCTTTTGCCAGCATATAGAGTGTATCGAAGGTATTTCCGACAACAGCTTCGCTCTTGGTAAATCCAACATTATAGGAGTTGGTACTGTCACTAAAGAGACAAAGCACTCCTTTGGCACCATAGTGGGCAAAACGGTGCAGGTCTGCTGTATTTCCGTCGATCGGCGTATGATCTATTTTGAAGTCACCTGTATGGATCAGTGTGCCCGCCGGTGTTTCGATCGCGAGTGAGCAGGCATCGATGATCGAGTGCGTCATGTGCATCCACTCAACTTTGAAATCACCGATCTCATACTGCTGTCGTTTGGAGATAAAATTGAAATAGCTTATATCATTTTTCAAGCCATGCTCATTGAACTTGTTTTCGATCATCGCCAGAGCCAGTGGTGTACCATATATAGGAAACTTTAACTCTTTGAAAAGGTAAGGAACTGCTCCGATATGATCCTCGTGTGCATGAGTGATGATAATCGCTTTGATCTTATCCTTGATCACATGCAGGTAGCTGAAATCAGGCACAAGAATATCTACGCCGTGCATGCTCTCGTCAGGAAAACTCATACCCACATCGATGATAACGGCTGTTGTTTCTGTCTCCAGGACAGCGATGTTGCCACCGATCTCTCCCAGTCCTCCCAGTGGTGTAAAGCGTACTTTTCCTCCGGAGTTGATATCGATCTGCTTCCATGGATTGAGTCGTGCTTCCTGGATATCCCTATTCGCAAGGATCGATTTTTTCATCTCATCGCTGACTTGGGTAGGCTCGTTTCTTCTGCGCTTTCCTCCCCCTTTGCTGCCGCCGCTTTTATGTCCGCTGCTCTTGCCTGAACTTTTTCTGTTTTGGTTGTTTGACTTTCGATTATCATTGGGCCGTCTGTTTTGATTGCTTTGAGGCTTTCTGCTTTGGTTGCCCTGTCCTTGCTGCTGCCCCCCTTCTTGTTTCTGACCTGAGTTGCTGCTCTGGTTGCGATTGGGGTGAGGTTTCCTATTGGGGCTTGACTTTCGATTAGGGCTTTGTGCCTGCCCCTCGCCACTATTTGTTCTATGAGGATTGGGTCTTCTGTTTGGGTTGCCTGGTTTAGTGTTTGGATTTTCTCCGCTCTTTTCGTTGTTTTGATTGTTGTCCATCTAATATATCCTTTTTCAATTCATTATATAAGTGATGATAGATAGATGTCTCAGCTTCATGCGGTCGCAGGTTTGGATCGAGATCCAGCCTGTCAAAGAGGTTTTCAATTTTATCTTTAGGGAAAGCAGCCATTAAATTTTTGGAAAGTTTCTTGCGTGGCTGCTGAAAAGCAACTCTCAGCAACGCTTCAAAACTCTCACTGTTTTCTGTATGGTCTTTCTCTATCAAAAGCACTGCAGAAGTTACTTTGGGGGGAGGCACAAATGCTTCTGGCTCCACCTCAAAACAGAGTGTTGCTTTCCCTGCTGTCTCAGCCAAAACAGAGAGAGCTGAAAACTCTTTCTGTCCGGGAACAGCGGAAAACTTGACTGCGACTTCTTTCTGGATCATGACCAGTACAGACTGGCACTGTGGATCCTTCAGCGCTTTTAGGACAATATTGGTTGCGATATAGTAGGGGAGGTTCGCTACCAAATGATAAGGCTCATTCAGCAAACATCTCTCACCCCAATGCTCAAGCACATCTCCACATTTGAGTTCAAGATCTCCATTTTTCAGAGACCCCTCAAATGTATTTTTCAGATGCTCACATAATCTCTTGTCAACCTCAAATGCTGTGACATTTCTCACTCTTACGAGTTCTTTGGTTAAATCACCTAAGCCAGGCCCGATCTCGGCAACCTTCAGGTCGTCGTCGGGCATCGCTTGGATGATTTGCTGAATATAATAATCGCTTTTCAAAAAATTTTGACCAAATCTTTTGTTTGCAAATTGTCCTAAACTGGATTCTATCATACTCTAAAATGCCTTAATTTTGGGATAATTCCTGTATAATATTACCATAAATATGCGAGCATCTCTCTAAAATGCTCGCACAAATGGAGTGGAATGGATTATTTTGCGAAACGGATCATACCCTGTCTTGATGTCAATGAAGGACGAGTGGTCAAAGGTATTAATTTTGTCGGGCTTCGTGATGCGGGAGATCCTGTAGAGGTAGCCAAACGATACAATCAAGAGGGTGCTGATGAGATTACATTTCTCGATATCGGCGCCAGCCATGAAGGTCGTGACACGATCGTGGATGTCGTCAAAAAAGTAGCGCAGGAGGTTTTTATACCTTTGACAGTCGGCGGCGGTATACGAAAACTTGAAGATATCTACTCTCTTCTCAATGTAGGATGCGATAAAGTCAGTATCAACTCAGCAGCTATCGATCGCCCGGCATTTATCAACGAAGGAGCCAAGCGCTTCGGGTCTCAATGCATTGTTGTGGCGATAGATGCCAAGCGTATTTCCAAAGAGAATTGGAATATCTTTACCCATGGAGGAAGATATGATACCGGTATAGATGCTGTCGACTGGGCAAAGGAGTGTTACGATAGAGGTGCGGGCGAACTCCTCATCACTTCTATGGATGCAGACGGTACTAAAGCCGGCTTCGACAACAACCTCAATCGACGAATCAATGATGTTGTCAATATCCCTATCATTGCAAGTGGTGGAGCGGGTACGATGGAGCATATCAGGGATGCATTTGTACTTGGTCAGGCTGATGCTGCATTGGCAGCTTCTATCTTCCACTTCAAAGAGATAGATATTATGGATCTCAAAGATTATCTCCATCAGCAAAATATTCCTGTAAGGCGATGAAATGATTATCTGTGCGGGAGATATTGAACAATTTGATTTTGCTACCCCTATTGGTATCGGCATGGTAAATGTAGCTGTAAATCTAACCAAACTCTGTCTTCTAAATCCGCCCGAGTTTCTTCTTTTTGTTGGCACAGCAGGTAGCTATGGGAACAAGAAACTCTTTGATATTGTCGAATCACGATCTGCATCAAACATAGAGAATAGTTTTTTTACCCACGGCAACTACACACCGATAGATAATGTCATCTCTACAGCCGATGATGTTTCACGTGAAACAATAGTCAACTCCAGCAACTATATTACAATAGATCCAAATGTGGCGAAGCACTACCTCAACAATAAGATTGAGTTGGAGAACATGGAATTTTTTTCTGTCCTGAAAACCGCAGAAATTTTAGGCATACCGGCAGGTGGCATATTTGTCGTCACCAACTATTGCGACAAAGATGCGCATGAGACTTTTATTGGCAATCATAATGAAGGGATGAAGCGGCTGGCTGAGTATATGAGAAAAAGAGTGGGT
>JAYEOH010000095.1:8601-9788 GCA_034722775.1 Campylobacterota bacterium
AAAAAAATACTACAAGACTATACCAAAGAGGAGTTGGCAGAAATGATCAAGCCCTCCTTTCGTGCCAAGCAGATCTACAACTGGACCTATCATAAATATGCCTCATCTTTTGATGATATGAAAAACCTCCCAAAGGTCATGAGAGCAGAACTCGATGAGGAGTTCACGCTAACGCCCCTTAAAACAATTTTAGTGCAAGATAGTATCGATGGTAGCCAGAAGTATCTTTTCGAGCTTTATGATGGCCATACGGTCGAAGCTGTACTGCTCTTGATGAGAGATGTGCAGTATCATGAAGATGGATCGATCAAGCATCAGAAACGCTATACCGTCTGTATCTCATCTCAGGTGGGGTGCAAAGTGGGATGTGCATTCTGCTTGACAGCCAAGGGCGGCTTCATGCGGAACCTCACAGCGGGTGAAATCGTTTCTCAGCTATTGATGATCAAAAAAGATAATGATATTGATGCCAACCGTCGTGTCAATATCGTCTATATGGGTATGGGAGAGCCTCTTGACAACCTGGAAAATCTAGCCAAAGCAATAAAAATATTTGCGGACCCGGAAGGGATGGCAATCGCAGCACATAGACAAACCGTGTCAACCAGCGGTCTCAGCAGCAAGATAGAGAAGCTCGGCAAAATGGAGCTTGGCATCAACCTCGCAATCTCTTTACATGCTGTTGACGATGCACTTCGGGAAAAACTCATGCCTATCAACAAAGCCTATAATATTGAATCAATCATCACAGCTGTCAAGAACTTCCCTGTCAACGATAGAAAGCGTGTAATGTTCGAGTATCTTGTCATCAAAGATGTCAATGATGACATCTCCGCAGCCAAAAAACTGCTCACTCTTCTCAATGGCATAAAGGCAAAAGTAAATCTGATCTATTTCAATCCTTATGGAGGTACAGAGTTCAAGAGACCGAAAGAGAAAGAGATGATCGAATTTCAGGAATATTTAACACAAAGAGGTCTACTATGCACCATTCGAGAATCCAAGGGTCTGGACATCAGTGCAGCTTGCGGACAGCTCAGAGAACAAGAATTAAAGGATAACAATGCCGGGAATTGATGAATTTTTATTTTTATTTATTGTAGTAGTAGTAGTTATCGGGGTAGGATGGTTTATCTATGATGCCAGAAGCGACGAAGAGAAGTAGGGTCGGTCGCACCGACCACAAA
>JAYEOH010000095.1:9888-14220 GCA_034722775.1 Campylobacterota bacterium
AAATGACTTCTCTTGTTAAATCTTCGTAACTCTTTTTCACATACTAAACTCTTCATCTTCTCAAAATCAACTCTGCTCACAATTTCATAATCTGATTTATAATGAAACTTCAAACTTTGGGCGTGCAGCAATAACCTGGATGCTCCTGTTTCCCTCAGACGATCTTCATTTTTCAACTGACCCTCCAGATAATCATTTGCCGCTTCGAAAGAGCTGCCGTAAATCGGATCACCCAGTATGGGATGTTTCACGTGAAACAAATGGACTCTTATTTGATGTGTTCGTCCGGTATGCGGAGAACAGGTCAAAAGTGTTGCATCAAGATTTTTATTGTACTGCAGAGGTTCAAAATAGGTTTGCGCATGCTTGCCTGCATCATCTACGCAAACTTTATGTTTATCAAAATCATAATTGTCTCTTACTTTTATCCGAGCATCTACTTGAAAAGGATTATCAATATAGCCATCGACCCAGGCGAGGTATATTTTTTTGATCTTTCGCTTCTCAAAGAGCATCTTCAAGGAGGGTTCTGTTTTTTTATTTTTGCTTGCCATCAAAAGTCCGGAGGTCTCCATATCGATGCGATGCACTGCATTGGCATCATCTCCTGCATAGTCTCGTATCTCATCGAGGAGAGAATACTCTGTCGCCATCGTATTGGGATGGACGAGCACCCCACTCTCCTTTTCATAGACTAAAAAATCTTTCGCTTCAAAGAGTGGATCTACTCCCCTGCTCTTCGCTTCAAAATAGACAAGCTCTATCTCTCCCTCAATCTTCCGAGAAGAGTCAAACATTGACTTGCCATTGATGAGAAGCCGTCCTCTTGCGATCAATCGCTGTGCATCTCCCTGCCTCATATCGAAAGCTCTGATGAGATAGAGAAAGGCTTGTACCTCTTCCGGAACGACGAAGCGCTTTTTGACAAATGGCATCTTTCACCTTTTCATAACTGCTATTTCGATAGAATATTACCAAAAACATACTTGATAAGGTAAAAAATGATAGAACGATACGCCAGAAAAGAGATGAGCGACAAATGGACGATGCAAGCAAAATATCAGGCTTGGATGGATGTAGAGAAGGCTGTGGTCAAAGCCTGGAATAAACTGGGGCTTATCCCCGATGAGGATTGTCAAAAAATTGTTGATAATGCAGGGTTTTCTGTAGAACGAATCGATGAGATAGAGGCAGTCACACGTCATGACCTCATCGCTTTCACTACTTCTGTCTCAGAGACACTGGGAGAAGAGAGTCGATGGTTTCACTATGGAATGACCAGCAGCGATACAGTCGATACAGCCGTGGCACTTCAGATGACTTCGAGTCTCAAACTCATTATAGAAGATGTCAAAATGATCATGGAGTCGATCAAGAAACGAGCCGAAGAGCACAAATTTACCCTGATGGTCGGACGAAGCCACGGTATCCACGGAGAGCCTATAACCTTTGGACTCGTGCTGGCTGTCTGGTATGACGAGATGCAGCGACATCTTACCAATCTGGAACAGACGATGGAGGTCATCGCAGTAGGTCAAATATCCGGAGCAATGGGGAACTTCGCCCATGCACCTCTGGAGCTCGAAGAGATAGCCTGTGAAGAGCTAGGTCTGGAGCCTGCCCCTGCAAGCAACCAGGTGATCCAGAGAGACCGCTATGCCCGTCTCGCCACTGCACTTGCCCTGCTCGCCTCTACTATCGAGAAGTTTGCTGTACAGGTACGCCACTGGCAGCGGACAGAGGTCTATGAGTGCGAAGAGTACTTCGCCAAAGGGCAAAAGGGCAGCTCTGCCATGCCGCACAAACGAAACCCGATCCTCACTGAAAACATTACAGGGCTTGCACGAATCATCCGTGCCTTTGCGACACCGGCGATGGAAAATGTCGCCCTCTGGCATGAGAGAGACATCAGCCACTCTTCTACTGAGAGATTTTGGCTCCCTGACAGTTTCATCACAACAGACTTTATGCTGCACCGCATGAACAATGTTATCGCCAATCTCACCGTCATGCCTGCCAATATGATGAAAAATCTCAATCTCACAGGCGGACTTGTTTTTTCACAACGAGTACTGCTTGAACTGCCCAAGGCTGGAGTGAGTCGTGAAGACGCCTATCGTATCGTACAGAGAAATGCGATGAAAGTCTGGGAAGAGATACAACAGGGCAAACCGACGACTAATGAAAAAGGCGAAAGTCTCTACCTGCAATATCTTCTGGGAGATGAAGAGCTTTGTGAGAAATTGACCGAAGAGCAGATCAGAGAGTGCTTTAACTTTGAGTACTATACGAAAAATGTAGATAAGATTTTTGCCAGGGTCTTTAAGTAGCCTATCCTCTTATCGAAAAACCGTAGATGCCGTGATAGCGCTTGAGCGCAAAGCGATCCGTCATCGAAGCAATATAGTCAGCGATAACCCGTTGTTCATTGCGCAATTTCAGTAACTCTTTCTGGTGCAGAGGAAGGAGGTCGTTGTCTTCTCTAAAGGCACTGTAGAGCCCTTTGATACACTGCTTTCCTGCGTACATCTTTTCCGCGATTTTCTGATGACGATAGAGCTTTTTGTGTAATATTTTTTTTAGTTTTTTTAGTTCCTTGCCCGTATTGCTGCTAAAGCCTACGGGAAGCTTGATACTGCTTTCCAGCTGAGCACAAAGTGGCATTTTAGCATGATAGTGCAGTGCCCCCTGCTCTGAGTTTGAGATGAAATCCTCGACAAGCAACTTGATCAGTGCCGCTACAAAACGGTGACGGTAAAGCTTCTCGTTGCGCCCTACTCCTTCTTCAAGAACCATAATATCTACCTGCTGTGCCAATTCATTTTCCATCAAATCATCAAAACGGATCAAACCATACTTGACACCATCATCAATATCATGGCTGGTGTAGGCGATCTCATCGGCGTGATCGACTACCATCGCTTCAAGCGAAGGATGTTTATCCAATGCAAATCGTGCATCAATACCTTCCAGAAACCTCTTTTTGTATGGATAAGAGTGCTTCAACACACCCTCAAGTGTCGCGAATGTCAGGTTGAGTCCATCGAACTCTTTGTATCGCTTTTCCAATTTGGTCAAGACCCGAAAAGATTGGTAGTTGTGCTCAAATCCAAATTGCCGTCCATCTTCTCTGAGCAGTGCATCCAACACATCCCCGCCAATATGTCCAAAGGGTGTGTGACCCAGGTCATGCGAGAGTGCGATCACTTCTGAGAGTGTCTCATTGAGTTTGAGCATTCGAGAGAGTGTCCGCGCGATCTGGCTCACCTCCAGAGAGTGTGTCAATCGTGTACGAAAATAATCCCCCTCATGATTGAGGAAAACCTGTGTCTTATACTCCAGTCTCCGAAAAGAGCTGCAATGAAGCACCCTGTCCCTATCTCTGGCAAAAGGCTCTCTGAAATCTTCTTCAAATCCAAAAAATCGTTCTGTAGAATTCATGCTGATCTTTTCCTTTGTCTCTATTTATAGTAGAATTGTAGCTTAAATCGAGTAATAGCTCTCCTCCAATATCTCCAGGCTAATAGCTTCAGGAACCTCAAACTTGTTTGAGGCAAAGATCAAAGCCCTTGCCCCACACCTTGACTCGAACAAGTTGCTCAACGGAAATACCCTCGGGGTGCGAGTGTCCGAGACCATTAGATACTATATGTTAATTTCATATACTATAAATCTTTGATATAATTTTTAAAAGGATTTTTCATGCAAATTACTCTTATGCAATACACCCCTCTGGATGTCTGCGCTCATGCGATTCGTACTTGCTGGCAGAGTTTTGACAAGAGTGATGAGGGTGGAGAGAAGGACAAAGCACTGATCGATCGGGTGGGGAACAAATTTAAGCATGCTTCCACTATGGAACATCTGGTTTATACTTTCTATATTCAGGGAGTCAGCCGTGCACTTCTACAGGAGCTGGCACGCCATCGATTGGCAAGTCCCAGTGTCAAGAGTACACGCTATACCCTCAAGGAGCTCAAAGAGGGTGAACCTTTTGCCGAAGATGACTACGAGGGTGCCGGGAGATTTATCGTACTGACAGGCAATACACAGGTCGACAGTGCCTCCATCAAAGCACTCAATAACCTTCAAGGCATACTAAAAGGCGGAGCGAGTAACGACATCGCCAAGTATTGCCTGCCCGAAAGCTACAAAACCGAACTCACCTGGACGATCAATGCCCGCTCTTTGCAAAACTTTCTGACACTGCGCAGCAACAAGGCAGCACTCTGGGAGATCCGACAGATGGCATACTCGCTTTATAATACTCTTCCGGAAGAGCATCAATATCTCTTTGAGGAGTGCCTATATAAAGATGCAGAAAGTCTCTAA
>JAYEOH010000096.1:0-7651 GCA_034722775.1 Campylobacterota bacterium
GGAAAAACATAATAGTAGAAGTCATAATAGGCATCGTCAAAAGTGAGACATAGATTATCCCTCTTTTTTGAGAGGGTATCCCCGGGTACGACGATATTGAATCGATCGGCCGCATACTTTAAGTGCTGCTCAAATAGATCGACATCATTTGAAAATTGATCACAATTGATATGATGATACATTGTTGAAAGAAGCATTTTATGAGTACTTTTTATTTTATTATACTTGAACTATATAAGTTTTACGATATTTTTTGGCTCCCTGCAGCATCAGCATATAGAAGCGAAAAAGTGTATGTCTGGAAAACTTATATTTTTTGAGTGCGAATAGCAGAGATACAGCATACCCTTTCAGTCCAAAAATTCTCTCGAACATTGCCCCTTTTGCCTGGACAAGTTTGGTGTCATTGTAGTTTTCTCCCGAACTTTCCGGAGGATGAATGACGATCGGTATCGGGATATAGAGAAGTTTTAATCCTTTGTCCAAAGCATCAGATAAAAAAATATTCTCCTCTCCTGTAGGAAACTCTGCTCCCAGACCGAAGCGTTCATCAAATCTGAGATAGTTCTTTTCGATAGCGCTTCTCCTGAAAGCGATTTCGACCGAAGCGACACGCATGATGGTTCTTTTGGTGTGCCAAAACGGCTCATTTTTGTAACTGTTGAATGCTTTTCCGTCAGGAGTCTCTATCTGAAAGGTGATAATATCGGCAGCAGGATTTTCTTCAAAGGCCTCTGTGACAATTCTCTCGATATCCTCTTCGTAGTAGAGGTCATCATCTGAGATAAGGCAGATCTTCCCAGAGGCGTGGTCGAGTGCATGGTTTCGGCTCCTGGCAAGTCCCCTCTCCGTATATTCAAACAGGTGCTCTGTTGTAGGTCGGGGCGGGGGCACCCCGACAACCTGATCAATAATAAGATGCGGTGCTGAGAGGGAAAGTGCCCTCTCCTGGAAATGACTGTCAACCGTGGAGATCAGGATTTGGAATGTCAACTTATTCTCCTCTCAATTCGTGGTAAAATCTGACCATACCATAGGAGGCAGCAGGCAGCAGAATCATCAGCAGGGGCATTCTGTGTCTGACGGCACCTCCGATATGGAACTCCCATATCGAGAAGAGGGCGGCGCTTACAACAAAAATAAAGAGATAGATTTTAGAGAGTTTCAACCCGGCATAGAGTGCAAAAAAATAGATAACCGCGGAGAAAACCATATCGACAGAGATAGCCAGTAGTTTCAGCGGGTTGACACTGTGCAGTATCGGGAAGGGAGAAAGAGTGAACTGAAGGAATAGCTTGGGTAGATCCTTTAGTATATCAAAATAGGTATTCCAAACGACGAAACCATAAGTCATTTGACTAGCTCCGAAGTGTTCATAGGCCTGGTTTCGGACATTTCTGAAAAACGCAGGATTGAACTCGAAACTGTTCAGAGTGGAGTAGAGGTAGGGAACCAGGAAGAAGCTGGCTAAGATCAACCCATATTTAAGCCATCTGTTTTTTTGGAAAAGCGCCAAAAAGATGATCACAATCACGATCAATTGAGGCCTCGCCGTGAGCAGTATCAGTGAACCGATCACTGTGAATCCCAATCCAACATCAATCAGGGCTTCATCTTCATAATAATGCCTCACCAACCCATAGACCATGACTGAAAACCCGAAGAGCACCCAGAATTCTCTGAGCGGTACAGGGACAAAGAGCAAAAAAGAGGGATAGAGAGCAGATAGAATAAGAAAGATAGTAGCGCTGATATCGGGATCAAGGCTGTTTTTGCGCATAACAATTTCCCATGATTTCCATATAATCATCAAGGTGATGATAAAGATGAAAATCTGAAAGAGGATAAACAACTCTACCTTGAAGAGCGAGAGCACCCTCAAGGGCGAGGTGACATAATAGAAAACCTTAACGCCAGCTCCATGATGCGTAGGAAAATAGTTTTCGGTGATGATCCCTGCAAAAAGCCCTGTATCTGGGAAATTGGGCACGATGGGTACTACAGAAGCAAAGAGAAAGAAGAGATAATAGTAGAGGTAAAGGGCAATAATGGCTTTGGCAGAAAAAGGGACTTTCATTTTTCCGGCTACTGCTGCGAGTGCGCCTGAGAGAAGGACAAAATAGAGCAGGGAGAGAATCAGTCCGCCGGGATCGAGCGCATAGATATAAGATTTATTTAGCAGTTCCATAATGTGATGGTCCTCAAGATTTGGTCCTGTTTTGGAACGATCTGATCCAGGCTTTGATACTTCTTAACCCGTTGAGCAGAGCCATTTTGCGATAAAAGCTTTTTTTGTATCTGGGGCAGCTTGTATCAATTTGAACATTTTCTGTATGGCTGACATTTTCGAGATGCTGACCATGATAGGCAGAGAGTGTCTGTAGCGGGAAGTAGGTCAATTTTTGTTTGATCAGCTCCTCTTCACCGACAAAAAGCCGATTTTCAGAAGCCGCAACATTGAGCTTGACTCTGGAGACGGGCTCATGCCATCCAAAATATCCCTTGATGCACTCTTCGATGATTTGAAAAGGATAGTCGGTGAGTCCTGCACGATAAAAGCGATAGCTGTGTTCGGTGTGTCCAAAGCGTTTGTATTTGGCAAACTCGGTATGGAAGCCACCGACTTTCTCAAGTCCCTCCCGTGTGAAAAAATTGACAGGAGCGCCGCCGTAAAGTGCCCCGATGATATGGTATCCCTCTGCTTCGCGTATCGCTTGAACTTCTCTGATGCGATCTCTGTCAAAGAGTGAGAAGTGAGGTATATTCAGTTTCTTTGAGAGCTTGATATGAATATTGAATACTTCAGGATCGAGGAGTTCGGCATCATCTTCTATGAAAAAGTAGTTGTCATAGTCAGGAAAGGATTTGATCACCCTGTTCTTGGAGAGACCAACCCCTTCATTCTCCTCTGAAAAAAGCAGGGGAATACCGTGTTGACCGCAATAGTCGATCGTCTCCCGGTCTGAACCATCCAGACTTACGACAAAATCATACTCCGGATTGCTGCGCGTAAATAGGATGTAGTCCCATGCAAATGTTTTGATCAGGGTGACACTATTGTAGGTATTGATGCAGATAAGACTTTTCATTCGGTTACCTCTTGAGCTCACGGAGCAGAATTGTAAATTTTCCGTATTTTACTCTAATCATGCCCAAATAGAGAAGTATACCGCCGAAAACCATTACGGCAAGAAGAGAAAGAGGTGAAAGCGCAAAGGGCTGGAGAACTTTTTCGATAAGCCATACGCCCAAACCCATCAGAGAGGAAATGATCAACAGAGGCATAAGGGTTCTGACTCCCTCGGAAACACTCAGCTCTATCTGTCCCCAGGAGACTTTGAAGACGGGGTAGAAGAGAATAAGGTTGGAGAGCAGATAAGAGAGTGCTACCCCCTCCACACCAAAAAATATTCCGCCAACAAAGAAGAGAATCGTTACGATAGTACTCCAGATGCCAACCTTCAAGAGAAGCCTGGTATTGCCTTTTGCCATATAGATGGAGCCATTGGTCGTGCCTATGGATTGCAGGATGCCGACAGGAGCCAGAATCATCAAAATAACAGCCAGATTTTCCCACTTGTCGCCAAAAAGAAGCGAGACTAAAGTCTCCGCAGTGACGATGAGTCCCGTCATAATAGGAAAAGAGACAAGAGCGATAAAAAATATCGTTCTCAGATAGGCTTTTTTGAATTTTTCATTATCATCCTGGATATGAGAGAAGGCAGGAAAGAGGATGCGCAAAAGTACACGCGAAATATTTTGCAGAGGATAGAGCATAATGCTATATGCCAAACTGTATACGCCAAGTGCTGAAGAACTCAAAAATTTTCCTATCAGGAAGTTATCCGCATTTCTGGCAAAATAGTTGACAAAATTAAAAGTAGTGAGATTGGCGGTGTAGCCCCAGATACTTTTGATGTCGCTGAGTGAAAAGTAGAGCAACGGCCTCCATTTGGCTATGATCCATATCATCATCACGGCCAGGATGCTTGTCGTGAGTGTCTGGATGACAAGGCTGTAGACACCTAGGCCTTTGAAGGCGGCCACAATTCCTGCCATTATTCCGATGAGTACAGAAGCACTCTCTATCAGCGTGAGGTTTTTAAAATCCAGCTCTTTTTCGTAGCGGGCTTTCTGGACAATTCCCAGGCTGACGATCACAAAGTTGAGAGAGATAAGCCCCAGGAGTTCTTTGAGCGGCGGGTTTTCAAAAAAGAGTGCTATAGGCCCCGACAGAAGCATTAAAAGCAGGCAGAGTGCCACCCCTACAAAAAGATTGAAGAAGAAGACGCTGGAGAGGAGTTTTTGACTGGGGTTTTTGATGTGAATGAGCGCTGAGGCTGTCCCCATATCGGTAAACATCAGCAGAAAATTCACGAAAATCATCAAGATGGCAAAGAGTCCAAAATCATCAGGAGTGAGCAGCCTGGCAAAGACAATCAGGCTGAGAACTTGCAGGAGCTGTTTGAACAGGTTGGCAAATGCTACCCATTTGGTACCGGAGAGAACTTTTGCTTTAAGCGACATTTTTTGACATCTAGTGCGTGAGGAGTCTCTTGATGATGAGGCGGACAATTTTGCGTTTGAGTTCAAGAGGATGAGTGAGAAGATAGGTTCGGATGATCTTTCCAATCTGTTTTTTGAAACGGCTATCCTGCGCCAATGAATAGTAGAAGTAGTAGGGCGGTTCAGCAAGTACAGTGGATATGCTCAAGAGATGGTGAATCTCCTCAGTTGGCGTATTCAAAATGAAGTTTCGGTAAGCATCATCATAGGCTTCGAGAAAATCTTCGGTACTTGTTTTCCTGGTCATGGTCGAAGCATCTTTTCGGACGAAGATCATCTCCTCCATCATTTCAAATCGGAAACCATTCAGGGCAAGGTGCAGCATCGTCGTGATATCGGAGGGGGCAAGCATGATATCAACATGCATGAAGCCGCCCATAGCCAGAAAGCTCTCCCTGCTGTAGCAGCTTCCGGATGGTGTCAATCCGCCATGCATTGGTATCAAAGCGGCATATTCACCTGCGATGAGTTCATCGGTCCGAAAGCCTGCTTTGGTCAACTGCAGTCCATAGTCTCGGAACATGCTGTGACCCCAGAGGAGGTATTTTTTGGGGTAGTTTCTCTCTTTGAGCTTGGTGCTGAGTGTTTCAATAGCATGCGGCTCAAGTGTATCGTCGGCATGGCAAAAAATGACATAATCTCCCGATGCATTGTTGAGGCAGACATTATGGTTGGCGATAAGGGGGACTCTCTCGGTCAGTGTCTTGATGCGAATTTTTTCATCCGTATAGCTTGCCAGTATCTCGGGAATGCTGTCTTCGCTCGCATCATCAACGATCAAAATTTCATAAGGTGTTTTCGTCTGCTGATCGAGACAGGAGTCAATCGTTTTTCGTATTGTTTTTTCATTATTGTAAACAGGTATAGCAATAGTAATAAGGGGATGCTTCATCATTAGAGTACTCTCCAAATATTTCATGTATTGTACCGTAAAAGCCTAAATACTAATGAGCTTGATCAATGAATTTGCCGATAGCTTTGGTTCCAATGACAGAGCCCTGGTCATTGAGGTGCGAGCGGTCTGCAAAATATTTGTCGCTCAGGTGAAGTCGATCGTGCAAATTTAAAAACCTACCGCCGTTTTTTGTGACGATATGTTCTGTCTGATGAGAAAATGATTGCATCACTGGTCGGACATGGTTAAAATTCTTGACCAGAGGTCCTCTGTAGGGCTGTACCACAAAAATAAAATCAATATTCTCTTTGTATGCTTTTTGACTCATCCTCTCAAGTGCTCCAAATGCCTGTTTGCTTTGTTTGTCGAAGTGAGGTTTTTCCCATCGGGATTTTATAATATCTTTACCGTATATATGCAGGGGAACACTGCCGGTACTGTCGAATCCCAGATAGGTAAATTGATTGTTTTGCATATACTTCTCCCTCCAGTTCCACTCTCTGCGGATACAAAAAAAGATATTTTGACAGGAGTGAAAATAGAAAGAGATCTTCTCTTTGAATGTCATAGTATCGTCAAGATATGCTTTGATAAAAGAAGGATCATACTCCTTTATCCTGCCTGCGTAACCAAAGTCTGAATATTGTGCCGAGTAGATAATCCGTCGGAGATTGGGAAAGATACCTGTAAGTTCTAAAACCTGCTCTATTTGAGTGGGGGTGGCTTCATAGACAGAGAGATTGAGGACACTTTGGCATTTTTGGGAACTTGCCTCCAGGACAGTGCCCTGAACATTGTTGAGTCCTATGGATGAGCCGACAATGATCGTATCGACCTTTTCTCTGTCGATGTGCTCCTTGATGAATGTTATTTTGGCATCAAAAGAGATTCTGCCGGTGATGGGCAGAGGATAATTTTTTGTAAAATAGTAAGCATAAAAGAGTGCAGCGATAATGAGACCGATAAGGATTGAAAAAAGTACTTTGACATAGCTTTTATAGGTGATCATAGCATCTCGTCCTAAAAATTGAAATAGATAAATTCACTCTTTCGATAGAGTATAAAAATGGTTAGAGAAAAAAGAACCGTTAAAAACAGATAGTATAAATTTGGTCGGAATTTTTCTCGTGCCTCCATAGAGTTTTTCAATCCAAGGACCACGACAAATCCTGCAAAAATCCACGCCAGCATTAGCGGCTCACTGTAAAACACCTGGCTCCATTGTCCAAACTCAACCAGGGGTATGCCGGTCAAAAAATCAAGTTTTGACGAAAGAAACAGAGGGAGTACCAGCGGACCCGCAAACATCCCGTGAAGCACCTTGTATGCATCATCAAAATCTTTTGCCCTGAAGAAGACCCAGGCAATATTGACAAAGTTGAAGGTGATGAGCCAGGCTAGCAGCGTATGCATCCTGTATCCAAGCTTCTGCCACGCTCTGTTGATGACCAGAGCCATGCCATGAAGCGCCCCCCAAAAGACAAAAGTCCAACCCGCACCATGCCAGATACCGCCAAGCAGAAAGGTGACAAAGAGGTTGAGGTAGGTGCGACTTTCACCTTTTCGGTTTCCTCCTAGCGGAATATAGAGATAGTCCCTTAGAAATCTCGAAAGAGTTATGTGCCATCGCCTCCAGAACTCCTGGATCGAAGTTGCTTTGTATGGTGAGTTGAAGTTGATAGGGAGTTTGATGTTGAAAAGCAGTGCTATTCCGATCGCCATATCAGTATAGCCGCTGAAATCAAAATAGAGTTGAAAGGTGTAGCTCAGGGATGTCGCCCATGCTTCAACCATATTGAGCTTCTCTGCCACATCAAATCCCTGTGTTGCCCAGATGGCAAAACTGTCTGCTATGGCTACCTTTTTGAAGAGGCCGATTGAAAAGATAAACATCCCAAGTGCGATATTGCGGTAGTTGATGATCTTATTTCGTGCCTGGGCAAATTGGGGCATCATCTCGGCGTGATGGACGATCGGTCCTGCGATCAATTGCGGGAAAAAGGTGACAAAGACGGCATAGTTGAGAAAATCATACTCTTTGGTCTCGTTTCTGTAGCTGTCAACGAGATAGGCAATCTGCTGAAAAGTATAAAAGCTGATCGCAAGAGGGAGGGCAAGATGCAGCAGATTGAGGTGTGTTTGCAGCAGGCTGTTGAGATTGCTCAAGAAAAAATCAGCATACTTGAAGTA
>JAYEOH010000096.1:7751-14122 GCA_034722775.1 Campylobacterota bacterium
GATATCATTTTGCTTCATATCGGAACAAACGACTGGAGCAGCAACCCCGATGGAGTAGAGCATATCCTTGAGGAGATAGACCGCTTTGAAAATGATAGCGGGATACATATCAGAGTCATTCTTGCACGCATTCTCAATCGAAACCCTAACAAGTCACTGATATCTGATTTTAATAGAAATATTGATGCGATGGCGCATAGTCGCATACATAATGGCGACGATATCAAGATTGTCAATATGGAGAGTGGTGCCGGAATTGATTATAGGGCTGATATAGCAGACGGTACACACCCCAATGATTGCGGTTATGAAAAGATGGCTAATGTCTGGTTCAAGGCTTTGACTGGAGAAGGTTCGCCTGGACTGAAATATGCAAATTGTGACGGAAAATATCCGGAGGATAAAATTAGAGATACTCTGAATGAGTATCCTGGGACTCTGGTGCCCAAAGATAATATTATCAGTGTAGAGGTTGACGAAGAGGAGAGAGCTGTTCTATTTACAGTGTCCATACCGGAAGATGGAATTTTATTTTAGGAGAATGGTATGAAGGAAATATTGATTTTGGCTTCTGTGTCGCTCTTGATTGGTTGCGGCGGAGGCGGAGGCACAAGTGTAGTTTCAGTGACTGAAGATCCTTTGCCGTCAGGGACAGAGGCGATGGTGGCAGGAGAGATATATGCGGTAACAACGGGGGATAGGGTTGTCAAAATTTCCGAAGATACGCAAATTAAGGTGACACATATCTATGATGAAATTAATTCTACCATTGAATTAATCGAGGGTGAAGCAAATATTGTCAGAAGTCAGTAGGTGATTTGGGTATAATTAGATATATAATAACAAGGCAAAGGGAATAGATGTATCGTATTGGTGTTGTCGGAACAGGATTTATTGCAAAAGGATTGGTGGATTTACTCACAAGTCATCAGGGGTATACACTTTCGGGGGTTTTGACGCGAACCAATATCCAGGAACGAAGCAGCTTTCCGCAAAATCATCTTCTTACCAATTCTATTGAAGATTTGATCGATAGTTCTGATTTGATTGTTGAGTGCAGCGGAGATGTGATCTATGCTACCGACACAATCGATCAGATTCTAAAAGCAAATATTCCTGTCGTGACTATGAACTCGGAATTTCATATTACAACCGGATCGTATTTCATCGATAAAGGTTTGGTGACGGAGGCAGAGGGGGACCAGCCGGGTGCGTTGGCTATTTTACATGAAGAGGCAATCGATATGGGCTTCAGCCCTTTGGTATATGGGAATATTAAAGGATTTTTAAATCATAGCCCAACGATTGAAGATATGCAGTTTTGGAGTAAAAAATCACAAATCAGTCTCGGAATGGTTACCTCCTTTACAGATGGCACAAAGGTACAAATCGAGCAAGCTCTGGTTGCAAACGGTTTGGGTGCTGCAATTGTTGAGGATGGGTTGATTGGAATGCCATACGATGATATGGCGGTTGGAGGCAATATCCTGGCATCAAAAGCAAAAAATCTTGGAGCACCGGTCAGTGACTATCTTCTCTCTGCAAAATTGCCTGCAGGTGTTTTTGTGATTGTAGAGCATGAAGGAAATCAACAGGCAGCCATGCGTTATTTCAAAATGGGTGACGGTCCCTATTATGTCCTTGAACGCACCTACCACCTCTGCCATTTGGAGATACTGAAGACCATTAAAAGAGTTTTGAGCGGTGGAGGAGTGCTGCTTGATAATAGTCCAAAACCAAGGATCAGTGTGGCTACTATCGCCAAGCGTGATCTAAAAGCCGGAGAGCAGATTGATAAAGGTATCGGCAGTTTTGATGTGCGCGGTATTGCTGTCACGATCGAAGACAACATCGATCATATTCCCATAGGGCTGATGTCTGATGCGACATTGCGCAGAGATGTAGCAGCCGGCGAACGGCTCAGATTTGACGATGTGGATATTCCGGATAGCTTAGCTGTTAGAATATGGGAAGAGATAGTAGAGGGAATAGGAAAGTGAAGTATTAGCTCTTCACTGTGCCCCCTTCTTTAAGAAAACCGCTTTGATCGTCTTGATCAGGATAACCAAATCCATCCATAAATTCCAGTTTCGTATATACCAGATATCAAGATCAATACGGGACTGAAAGTCTACATCACTTCGTCCGCTTACTTGCCAGAGTCCTGTGATGCCTGGTCTAACTGTTAAAATAGTGTCGAGGTCATCTCCCACCTTTTCAGCCTCGTTGAGCATATATGGACGCGGACCGATGAAGCTCATCTCCTGCTTGAATACATTGAATATCTGTGGCAGTTCATCCAGTGAAGTGCGACGAAGCAGTTTTCCGATCGATGTGATTCGGGGATCACTTTTGTATTTATGGTACTGATCATAATAGAGTACCTCCTCAGGATTCTCTTTGAGGTACTCTTGAAGTATGGTTTCGCTCTCCTCATGCATCGTACGAAATTTATAGCAGGTAAAAGTACTTTTCTCCTGCCCTAAACGCTCCTGCTTAAAAAGAATAGGAGTGCCCGGCTCCTCTTTGCGGATTTTGTATGCGATATAAACCATGGGGAGAATGAGGAAGGGAAAAATTAATATAGACAAGAATAGGTCGGTAATACGCTTGAAAATCAGAAGATAACGGCTTTTCAGCCTGTTTTGAAAAACGATTAGGTTGGTTCTTGTGTTGGAAAGCTCATAGATTTGTGAGTGAGTGAGGTCATAATCATTGACCAGTGGAATGAAAATTATTTCACTTCGGCTTTTGATCTGCGAAGAGAGAATCCTCTTGAGGGAGAGCGCATCATTATCTCCGGGATTGACAAAAATTGTCTTGGGTTCTTCCCCTTTTTTGGGCTCTACATAGCCCAGGTATGGGTTTCCATAGATCTCCTGGGTTAAAAAAGGGTCATTGCCGTAAATTTTTGCTCTTTTCTTCCATAAGCCAATATCATATAGAAATTTTTTAGATAAATTTTTCGAGAGAGGAACCAGAAGAGCCATAAGCAAAAAACTGGAACCAATTACAAAGCGCGAATAAACCCCTATGCTTTTAGTGATGGCAAGATAGGCAAAAACCAGAATAGCACTAATAACAATTCCTCTAATAATCAAGCGGCTTTCATGCCAGAAGTCATATCGATAGGTATATATCCCCTCATAGGCAAAAAGTACAATCGGTAAAACATAGAGAGGAAGAAAGACATCATAGTTTGAGAGAGAGGCCGTGTGCGGTACCCCTATCGCATCAGTGAAATAACTACGGAGAAAATCTGCGAAATAGATTGAAAATGTGATAATCAAAAGGTCGATCACTATAAAAATAATTTTTACAATGATTTCTTTCATGCTTCAGCCTTGCCAAAAAATAAATTATATTCTACCAAAAAATCAATTGCTTTTGGTTGATTTTTTTTGCCACCAATGGGGGTGCATACTGATTTTTGTGATGAGTTTCCGGGGGAGATGTTGATAGTTTTGCCCTAGTTTATACCCTAGATATTTCATTCCGTTCCTGGCAAAAAATTCAGGAATTTTTAAATAGGCATGGTTTTGAAGGAGATAATGAAATTCTGACTTGACATACTTTCCTCCCTCTCCCTCTGCCCTGCCAAACTTTTCAAGTATCCATTTTTGGGTGTTATAGAATACACCAATGTCAAAATAGCGTTTGAATTCCTGAGTCACATTATAACTGTGTGAATGATAGACCTCTGCCTCTGCAGCATATGCAAGGGTGTATTCGGCAAGCAGCATCTTTGCCCCGGCATAACTATCCTCACTGCTGATCAATCCATCTTTGATCCAGTCAATTTTCTCCAGAGCTTTTCTCCTGTAGGCAGCGAAACTATCTGACAGAAATACCGTTTTGATACCATATTTTTCTCTGTCCTGGAGCTTCCTCCTGTGTGATGTTTCCGGATAATTAAAGCTTCGCAAGTGTTTTCCAAAAAGTGAAGTTTCAGGATAGGGAATCTGCCTTCCGTAGGCTGCTCCAACTTCCGGATCGTCAAATACCGTCACTATTTTTTCAATAGTGTTGTTGTCAACAGGCAGGGCATCCTGTGTCAAAAAAACGATAATCTCTCCCGAAGCCAATTTTGCAGCTTTGGTTCGAGTGCCGCCGTGATCAAATTCACTTTGGGGAATGGTAATGATGTAGTCAGTGTATTGTTGTGCAATTTCAATAGTTTCATCAGCAGAAGAAGAGTCGATAATGAGCAGTTCAAACGCTACTGTTTGTACTTTGAGTTTTTTCAATAGTTTGGGTAGATAGTGCTGGGCATTGTAAGTGGGGATGATGACGGAGATCTCTATTTGCATAATAAAAGTCCTATATTTCGTATCCAGTGCTGCTTTAAAAAGCGGTATTTGAGTAGAACCATTTTTCCTTTGTGCCAGGGCAGAGTCTCAATGGAGATAAATGCCTCAAGCGTCCTCTTTTGCTCCGCATCAAGACTATCGGAATAGTGAGAGAGAAAGGAGTTTGCCTGTATGGTATATTTGTCAAGTGAAAAGGTAAAGAGTGTATGTGCCTTGTCAAAAATTGTCGATATATTAAAAGCCGAAGCTCCGATATCGTTGGCACCGTGCTGCCGATACTTGATGGTGCTTTGAGGAAGAGATTCTATTCTTCCCAGCGATGCAGCGACCAGCCCAAGCCACCAGTCGTGCATAATCGCCTCCTTTGGGATAGGGAGAGCGATTTCTGCCAATGCACGGTTGATCATTATTGTGCATCCGGTGATAACATTTTGTATCAAGAGACGGTTGAGACTGTCGTAGTCCGGGTCTAAACTTTGATAGGACCAGTAAGAGTTGTCTATAAGCCCCAGATTTTCATCGACTACCTGAAGGTCAGTATGTATGAGAAGGGGAGTTGCAGGATAGTTTTTTTCTTTTTCACTCATGGCATTCTGCGTCTGCTCTATTTTGTCAGGGAGCCAAACATCATCCTGGTCACAAAACATGAGGTAGAGATACTGTTCATATTTCAAAGCATGCTGTAGAAGATAGGCAAAATTTTGTGATGCACCAATATTTTCACCTTTGGGTAGAAGTATAATAGATAAATTTGAATCCGATTGAAAGGAAAGTATCCGTTCGATCGTTCGGTCAGTTGAGCCATCATCGCGAATAAAGAGGTCAAAAGAATTATCGGACTGATTTTCAAGCGAAACGAGCAGCTCCGTAATATATTTCTCCCCATTGTAGGTGGTAAGGAGTATGGCAATCGTATTCACAATATCTCTATCCTTTTGAGAGTAAAAAAGATATTCTAACATATCAATCTTCATGGTATAATACAAGTCTATTTTGGAGAGAAGGCTTTTTCGTGCTATTTAACAGTTATGTGTTTATTTTCTTCTTTCTTCCTATTACTTTTTTCATATACTTTTTTTTACTCAAACAACGGTTGATGGTTGGTGCGAAAGGCTTTTTAGTCTTTGCCTCACTCTTTTTTTATTCGTGGTGGAATATTGATTATCTTCCACTGATTCTCACCTCAATGCTTTTCAACTATGTGATTGGCAATATACTCAATGAAAACTTTAAGCATGTTCGCATACATAGAAAATTGATTTTGAGTGTTGGGGTAATAGCCAATTTGTCCCTGCTGGGGTATTTCAAATATTCTGATTTTTTGATTGAGAACTTTGATCTTCTTTTTGGTGCATCGGTTCCTCTGCTCCATTTGGCACTTCCTCTGGCAATCTCCTTTTTTACTTTTCAGCAAATTGCCTATCTGGTGGATTCCTACCGGGGAGAGACAAAAGAGTACGATTTTCTCAACTATGCACTTTTTGTCACTTTCTTCCCCCAACTTATCGCAGGACCTATCGTACATCACGCGGAGATGATGCCGCAATTTGCCTCCAAATGGAACGCTGTCAAAAATTATCGGCATGTCGCTACCGGACTCTTTATTTTTTCTCTCGGGCTGTTCAAAAAGGTGGCGATAGCTGATACCTTTGCCCAGTGGGCTACAGCCGGTTTTGACACGGCACCGGCACTCAATTTTTTTGAAGCATGGGCAACCTCTCTGAGTTATACTTTTCAACTCTACTTTGACTTTTCGGGTTATACGGATATGGCGATCGGTGCGGCACTGCTGTTCAATATCAAGCTTCCTTTCAACTTCAACTCCCCCTACAAAGCTTTGGATATTCAGGATTTTTGGAGAAGGTGGCACATAACACTGTCGCGTTTCCTGCGGGACTATATCTATATTCCTCTGGGAGGTAATAGGCGAGGCTCTTTTCGGACTTATAGCAACCTTTTGATTACTTTTCTCTTGGGCGGTATTTGGCACGGAGCGGGATGGACTTTTATTTTTTGGGGGTTGTTGCACGGTGTGGCGCTGGCTGTACACCGTTTCTGGAA